>CALZOH010000197.1 GCA_945827465.1 uncultured Prevotellaceae bacterium | reverse complement strand
TCACACAAAACCGCCGAAACGGTTGCGACGATGCTGACTCGGGTCACACAAAACCGTCGTAACGGTCGTGACGACGAAATTGTGTTCACATTCTTTAATAAATGCAGTCGTGACAGTTAAAATGTCACATAGAAGTCTGTATCGCTGTTAACGGTTCGGCCCAATTGCTTTAACATTCTATAACGACTGCAGTCGCGACGGCCAAAATGTCACATAAATGTTTGCATCGTCACGATTGATTTGGTCATTTCACAACGATATTGTTTGAATGAATGTTAATTCTCCGGGGTGAAATTGTATTTATTTATAGTTCCGTTGAGGTTCATTTGATGGTTTTGTTGTGTTCGCCTCTGCATCAAAACCATTCGTTTGACCATTTTGTTATCATCAAATTAATAGTAAATATGTAGGGGCGTATCGCATACGCCCTCCATGGCAGCGAAGTTGCACATTAAACGAATGTATCATGTTGGGCGACATCATTTCGTTTTCGCCCACTTCAGGGCGTATGCGATACGCCCCTACTCCTGTTCGGTGAAATACAATGCTTTCTCGGGCCGATTGATGGTGTCAAACCGGGGTCTCTCACTATTTCATGGGTGCCATGATGATTGAAAATGAAGTGAACCGGTAGTATTCTCTATTGGTTGATATTTCTCGCGTGCGCGTTCCTTTAATTAATTAATATAGGAATATTGTTCCATTCGTGCTAAAGTTTCATCGAATTGGGAATATTTTACGTTCTGCCATAGTGAATCAGGCCCAATTTATGCGTTAATTAACAATGGTTGTGGTTAAATAATCGTCTTTTTGTTATTGTCAAATTGCAAAACGACGTGTTTTTTGAGCTTTTTTGTTTGTTCGTCACTTATTTTTCACGATTTTTTGGCAGAAAACCTTTTGTATGGAATACTCGACCACTAATTAAACGTATCTTTGCTATTACAAATATAAATACCACCTTTCTATTCTTTAAGAATTGGTAGGCGAAATTCACACGCGAAAGCGGCGTGGTATGTAAAAATGTAAGTTAAGTATAACCCCAATATAATAATTAGTAAAAATGAAAAAGTTTTTTGGATTACTTGCACTGCTCATGGCAGTGTTTGTGGTACCAGCATTCGCCGACGGCCCGAGTGGGATTGTGGTGAAGGGTGATCAGGTCTCTTGGCAAGACTTAAAGCCGGGTGATGTTTTCATGCTTCAGAATGCTACCGGTACATGGAACATGGCGTATGCCAACTGTAAGTTTGAAGACTTGTCTAACGTGTTCCTCGGCGGAACAAGCGACAAGTTCAATAGAGGCAATGGTACTCAGTTGGACGTTACAGCAACACCTCTGAGTAGTGACAACTTCTTTACCTTGGTGGAGGCTCCTGCTCAGAAAGCTTTGACACCTGAAGGCGTTGAAGAGGTCACTTCTTACTATTTGCAGCATGTAGACTCCAAGAAGTACGTGAAGGGTACTCCTGAAGGTAATGGTGCTGAATGTATTACTGAATTGGTAGAAGACATTAACGAAGCTACCAGCTTCCAGGTGGTTTCGGCTTGGGCCATTCCTCAGCTAATCAATTCTAAGGTAGACTATCCGGTTGATGAAAATGGTAATGTGACTTATTTCAAGCATGATCAGTGGACTTCTACCGGTTTGGTTAACAATATGTCAGGTGCATTCCTGCATTGGGTAGAAAATGCTGATGGATCTTTCATTACCTTTAAGTTCGGTCCTTTCTGGAACTATGGTTACTCATATTACGGTTCTGCCGGTCAGGATATCTCAACTTGGAACTTCTATAAAGTTGCTTACGATGAAAGTGCATTGGCCAAGCTCGATGCTTTGGTGGGTATGATTACAGCTGAGAAGCGTGTTTACACTATAGGTACTGAACCCGGTTACTATGCAGAGGATAAGGTTGCTGCTTATGAATTGGCATTGGTAAATGCTCAAGATTTCTTGTATGGCAGCGAAACTGGCGACGATGCCAAGGCTCAGCAATTGTACGAAGCTCTTGAAACAGCTTTCAACGAAGTGGAGGCTTCTCTCATCGGTGTTACCGATGGTTACTATGCTTTCATCAATGCTTTCCCCAATTATGAGAATTATCAGCATGAGCTGAAAGCCATGACGGTTAATGTAAAGGGTCATTTGGCTTGGGGTAAGTATAGCGAATCTGATCCTTCCGTAATCTTCAAGGTGACCTCATTGGGTGACGGTACATATTCTATCCAGAATGTGGCCAGCGGTCGTTACATTGCCGATGGTGGTCAACTCAGTGCCAAGGTGCTGATGACCGATGCTCAAGAAGTTCCTCAGGTATTCAATATCATTGCCGGTTCTTCACAGTGGAACATCACCAATACCGGATCTGGTATTGCTTATCATACCGAAGGTCACTTGGACGGTAATGGTCTAAGCGGTGACATCGTTAATTGGGACGGTGGTGCCAACGGTGCTTCTGCATGGGTTGTAAAGCCTATTACCGATGAAGCCATCATTGCTGCTGCCATTCAGAACGGTCCTGCCAAGTTGCTGGGCAACAAGTTGCAGACTTACTTGGATACCGCTAATCAGGTTCTTCCTAAGGTTTATGACTACGTGAAGTTGATCACCAATGGTGCTCAGATTACTTCAAATGCCAAGAACCAGAACAACAATGTTCTGATCGACGGTGTACACAGCTATGCTTCTGAGTTCGAGTCACAGTGGAGCACCCAATTTGCTGATCCGACTTATGAAGGTATCGGTTATCACAACCTTCAGATTGCTTTGAACGAGCCCATCGACAAGCTCTTCTTTGAATACTGGGGACGTCCTGCTCCTTCTGCTTATCACGACAACCCGAACAACATCGGTGTTTACGTAACCAATGACGACGCTCTTGGTGCCAGCACAGCTGCCGCTGACTCTACCGAGTGGTTACACGTATGTGACCTCGTTGACGGATTCCCTGCCAACGTATCTGATGCTCACTATGTATCTCCGACTCTCAACTTTGGCGAACCTTATAAATATGTACGTTTGGTAGTTCGTTCAACCACCAACATGCATGTAAATCGCAACTTCGCCAATCCGTTTAAGTCGGGTGTTACTTTCAACATCTGCGAACTCCAGCTCTATGCTGCCAATGCTACTGAGAACTCTGAGTATAACGCCGTTCCCGGCATGAAGGAAGCAGTGGATAACATGAACGCTCTCATGAAGATCTCTGCTTCGAAGATTGCAAACAATACAGCGACTCAGGCAGACATCGATGCTCTTGCTGCTGCTATCAAGGCTGTTAACGACCTTTACGTTGATCGTGAAGCCCTCGATGCTCAGTTGGCTCAGGTGTTAGCAGACGCTAATAGTCTCTACAATGCTGCTCTCGGAAGCCGTCAAAAGTTGATTACCGACGCCAGCCAGTTCAGCGCCAACAGCCAGTCTATCTCAGACTACGGAACCTTCGAGCATCTCATCGACGGTGAAACTGCTTACCAGAACAACTTCCACTCTATTTGGTATGCTGAATCCATGCAGAATCCCAATATCACCGCTGATGAGTGGGAACAGAAATTGATTGAATTGGAAGGTGACAACTACAAGCACACCGGTATTGGTTATCACAACCTCCAGGTGAAGTTGAATAATCCTGTGAACAACTTCTGGTTCGAGTACATCGGTCGTACAGGTACTGCCGTTGTTGACAACCCGACCGACATTGAAGTTTTCGCTACTAACGACGACGACCTCGGTGCCAGCACCGACCAGGCTCAAATCGATCAGTGGACACGTATTACTGAGTTGACTGAAGGCATGCCTGACAGAACAGCCGGTGCCAAGTATGTATCTCCTGTTATCGAATTGGGTGACAGCTACAAGTACATCCGCTTCGTCATCAAGAATACTGCCATGAATGGTAAGGAGGCTTATCGTACGTTTGCTAATCCTGAGATTACCGGTATTACTTGGAACGTTGGTGAATGGCAGCTCTTCCAGGGCTTGGATCCCAACCGCGTTCAGTACAACTACAATGCTGATGTGAAGGCTGCCGTTGACGCCATGAAGGTGCTCATCGACGCTGCTGAAGCTATTGAACCGCTCCACATGCTTGACGATTCTAAGATTGTAGAACTTCAGAATGCCGTTGACTTAGCAAGAAGCTTGTTCGCCGATACTACCAAGATGGCTGAACTCTACAAGTTCTATAACGAAATCGCTGCCAATGCTGAAGAGGGTGAAGGTGTTGGTTATGTTGACTCTCAAGATGCTATCGACGCCTTCGCTCAGGCTCTCAAAGATGGCAAGTCTCTTGTAGATCCCGTTCAGCCTTACCAGTCTCAGATCAAGGAAGCTATCGCCAAGTTCTCTGAAGCTTACGATGCTTTAGCTGCTCACGTAACCTTCCCTGCAGCCAATACCTGGTACACCATCGTTGCAGGTTCTGTTCGTGAATACGCTATTGATCAGCCAATCTTCCTCGGCAGTCTCAATACAGGTGCCTCTCTGAACATGGGTACTTATCCGATTGCTACCACGGCTCCTGAAACCGACCCGTATGCCGTATGGCGTCTTGTTCCGGTTGAGGGTGAAGATCATCAGTTTGCTATCCAGAGCCTGGGTACAGGTCAGTACTGGGGCGCTTACAAGGGCGGTATCGGTGCAGGTTCTATTGTAACTGCTCATACTCCTGATACCTTCAAGGTTGTCTACTACGGTCAGGGCGGATTCCGCTTACAGCCTGCTGCAGTCACCGATGCTCCTTACACTTCATTGAAGGCTGATCAGTCTACTCAGACCGCCTTCATTTGGACTTCGGCTACCGATCACCAGCAGTGCTGGAAGTTCGTTCCTGCTGAATCTGATATTTTGACCATTAACTGGTTCCCCGCATCTACAACTCAGATTATGACCTTGCCGTTCGCTACAGGTGGTGATATTTCTATTGAAGAACTCAATTCCGGTGCACAGACTTACGGTGTTCACAGTCTGACTTCTTCAGATGAAGGCACAACTTTGGGTCTGGTTGCCAAGACCGACTTCGAAGCCGGTGAGCCGTTCATCATCGTAACCGGTGAAAGTGAAGCTGATAATGGTCAGTTCCCGATTGTTCTCGCTACTCCTGAGGATGTAACCGATACTTCTGCTGTTGTTGCCAACGGTTTGGTTGGTACACTCCAGGGTATGACAGTTGAAGCTCCGGGTATGGGTATCTTCGTAAACAGCGCGTTGACCGCAACTACCGGTAAGGTTTCTATCTCCGCTCGCAGCGGTTACCTCGATCCGAAACAAGTTGTTAACGGTGAAGGTGCAGCTGACCTCGAAGTAACTACCGGTGACATCATCAACGCTGTGAAGAATGCTATCGCAGTGAAGAATGCTGCCAACTCTAATGTTTACACCATTGACGGTAAGCTGGTTAAGCGCAATGCGAAGGCCGCTGACGCCCTCAAGGGTCTGAACAAGGGTATCTATATCATTGGTAAGAAAAAAGTATCTGTAAAATAATTACAGAATTATTCTCATCATTAGTTATGAAGGCGTGGCTACGGCCACGCCTTTTTTCGCGTCTATTGTTGGAACAAAGGTTGAATCACTGCACTTGATCGTGTTTTATGAGTAAATGTTACGTTCTCCATCCAACAAATGTAGGGGCGTATCGCATACGCCCTCCATGGCAGGGAAGTTGCATGTCATTCAACCATCGTATTACCCATGAAATAACCGAACAAGTGTAGGGGCGTATCGCATACGCCCTTCATG
>CALZOH010000196.1 GCA_945827465.1 uncultured Prevotellaceae bacterium | reverse complement strand
TTTTCGCTCACATCAGGGCGTATGCGATACGCCCCTACACCTGTTCGATTGATTTTTGGGTTTTATTGTATTGTGTGATGATTTCAATTTCGCCCACGTGAGGGCGTATGCCCTTGCGTCCCTATGGTTTTCGTTTGAATGGTAATAGATGTCAGTGGAGCGACCACATTAGTTGCAGTTCGGCATGAAAAAATATAAATCCTTTGGCTTTTCATTTTTTTCTGCACTCACATTGCACTATCTTTGCATCGTGTGAGCTATTAATTAATTATCATCAATCATAATAGTATATCTATGTGTTCGTATAAAAAATATGGTCGACTCCATTGGGTGCTTTGGTCACTTGTGATTTTCTTTTGCATGTCGTGCTCTGACTCTGACAACAATGATCCCAAGAACTCGTATAGTGAGACTACTCAACAGCTTATTTCCATCGTCGAAAACGATGGGCGTGTGAAGCAACTCTTGACAAAGGCCATTGAAAAGGGCAAGGCCATCAATCCGGATGTGTCAACCAATCCCGTGCAGTCGTTGGAGGCCTATTATGATTTTGTGGATCGCTCTCAAAAGACGATGCCTTGGGATGTAATCTTTTGTCCCGGTCAGCCCACTGTGTTTGGCTGTATGTATCAGGCATTGTGTTATTGTTACTTTATCAACTGTATGCCCTTGGAAGAGTTGGAAGGCGAGAACTTCTTTACTGCTTCGGTGCAATATGTTGAACCCTATCGCTCTTGGCTGATTGAGTACTGCAAGGCGTGGGGAACTTTCTTGTCCTCGCCTGAATCATGGAATAAGGAATATGAAGCACTGATGATGCAACAGGAGGAATTGGGTATGACTAAGGGTTGGTATGAAGATCCATCGAATTGGCATTCGTTCAATGACTTCTTTGCAAGGCATCTGAAATCGCCGGATCAGCGTCCTATCGCATCGAAGGATGACGAGACTGTGGTCTGTTCGCCTGCAGATTGTGAACCGCAGGGGGCATGGGATATTGATGAGGAGTCTTACATCGTGACCGATGAAAAGATCGCTGTCAAGTCTCGTGTATTTAACTCGGTTAGGAATCTGATTTCTCCTCAGTCTCCATATTGTGATGCCTTTGCCGGCGGTGTGTTCTTTCATGCGTTTCTGAATGCTAACGACTACCATCGTTACCACTTCCCCGTGAGTGGTGTGATTCGCGAGCTGCGTGTAATTCCCGGCGATGATGCTTTGGGCGGAACCATTACGTGGGAACCCAGTCTTCAACAATATGTGGTTGACTGTTCAGTGCCCGGTTGGCAGAGCATAGAGACGCGAGGTTTGGCCATTGTTGAAACCGATGATTACGGGTTGGTGGCTGTAATGCCTATAGGAATGTCTCAAGTGGCATCGGTGAATATCGAACCGACGCTCAAAGTGGGTGATCGCGTGGAGAAAGGGGATATGTTGGGCTACTTCCTTTTTGGCGGTTCCGATTTTGTATTGGTCTTCCAAAAGAAGGCTGCCTTTGAGTTGCTTTCGCCGAAGAAAGACGGTGGAGGATACGAGCACATCCTGATGGGTGAGAAGCTGGGTCGGATGAATACCTAAGGTGTTTGTGTCTTGAAACAATCTGACGGTTTCGTGCGTATAGATATAAAAAACAGGATGCATCCAATGATGCATCCTGTTTTTAGGAAATGAAAATGCTTACTTACGCAAGCCAAGCTTAGCGATGATGGCGCGATAACGCTCAATATCGTTGCGCTTGAGGTAGTTGAGCAGTGCACGACGCTTACCTACCAATTTTGTCAAGGCCCTTTCAGTCGTATTATCTTTACGGTTGGCCTTCATGTGCTCCGTCAAATGGGAAATACGGTATGAGAACAAGGCTATCTGGCTCTCAGCAGAACCGGTATCCGTGTTGGACGTTCCGTATTGTCCAAAGATTTCTTTCTTCTTTTCAGAATCTAAATACATAATATATAAAATGGTTTAATGATTGACGCCCGCATTCTTTTTTGCAAGCGGGTGCAAAGTTAGCAACTTTTCATTGAACAACAAGCAATAGGAGAAGAATTTATTGCGGATTCTCTTCGCTTTTCTTGTCTTTGGTGCAGTATAGGATGGTTTCTTTGTCGTTTTCGCGATAAGTGATGACAAACATGTAGCTTTCGTTGTCTTTAACGATATCAACGAAGTATTCATCGCCTGCCTGCGTGGTGATACTGACGCGCTTGGAAGGCTTGTCGCCGTAATCTTCCTTGGTATTGGAGTTGCAGGCGTAGGTTCCCACCTCTAAACTGCCTGCATCGTGGTAACGACGGCCGTAATGTTGGTTCTTATAGAATTCAAAGAAGGCGGTGGAGTCGACTTCCTGCATGGTTTCGTCGGTGTAGACGTACCAGCGACCAAGAACATTGATGCCACTCTTGGGAGATGTGCCGCATGAGGCGAACAATAGGGCGATGAGAGCCCCGAGGATGAGTTGTTTCATAAATAATGATGTTTGGATAATGAGATATTGAGGGCAAAGTTAATGCAAACCAAGAAAATAAGGACGAAATGAACCGTGTATCTTTCGGCATCGTCCTTTTTTCTGATGGATATGCAGGGAAGTTGTTATTTCCGCTTCATGGTGATGACAGCTTTCCCTTGGGCATCATAGAGGGTGGCACTGGTGCCTTTGATGCGAACGCGATCTACCTTGCCGAGGGCCTTTGATACGGAATCTTCAATTTGCATGTTGGGGCCCATCATACGAGTCATGCCCATCGAGGAGAAGGTGAGTTTGCCTTTGGTGCATTGGTAGGAGCCGAAGAATCGGTTGACTCCGGCAAATCCATTGACTTTCTCTTTGCCGTCGAATTTGATGTAAGGAGTTTCTTCTCCACCTGCAGTGTTGATGCCCAAAGCTGTAAGGATCATCCAATCGCCTTGTATGGAGGCATTGTCAACGGCTTTGCCGCTGGTGGAACAACTGGCAAGAAGCAGCGATACTGCTGTGAGGGTGATTAAATGCAACTTTTTCATGTTCTATAAAAATAAATTATGGATAATCGGAATAGTCATGAGTGCGCTTTGTGCCTGCAAAGTTAATTCAAAGAAACCAATTCTATCTCTTTTAGAGCGAAGAAGTGCAGGAATGATGTTTTGGTATGAATACCATGACCGTATTTTATGGTAACGAATATATGGTGATAAGGAAAATGATGCCAGTAAGCAGCTGCTGTATTCTTAAAAGTCTTTCACTCAAAGAAAGGATATTATAAAGAAGAAATTGTAACTTTGCATGCAGTAAAAATGACTGAAAGCAATAAATATAATTCATTAAAATAGATTCATTATGAAATTTTTGACAAATGACAAACTCGTGATTGTTGGTGCCGCCGGTATGATTGGCTCCAACATGGTTCAGACAGCCCTTATGATGGGTTTGACAAACGATATTTGTTTGTATGATGTGTTCTCACCGGAAGGTGTGGCTGAGGAAATGCGTCAGAGCGGTTTTGGTGACGTAAAGATTACGGCAACTACCGACGTGAAGGAAGCTTTTACCAATGCTAAGTATATCATTTCTTCAGGTGGTGCACCTCGCAAGCAAGGTATGACTCGCGAGGACTTGTTGAAAGGCAACTGTGAGATTGCTGAAGGTCTTGGAAAGAACATCAAGGCTTATTGTCCTGACGTAAAACACGTAGTGATCATTTTCAATCCGGCTGATTTGACCGGTTTGGTTACCTTGCTTTATTCCGGATTGAAACCCGGACAGGTTACCACATTGGCAGGATTGGACTCTACTCGCTTGCAGAGTGCGTTGGCCAAGAAGTTTAATGTACAGCAAAGTGAAGTAACGGGCTGCGCTACGTATGGTGGTCACGGTGAACAAATGGCTGTGTTTGGTTCTCAAGTTAAGATTGCCGGAACTCCGTTGGCTGAAATCATTGGTACAGATGCTTTCTCTGAGGCTGAATGGGAGCAGATGAAGGTGGACGTAACTAAGGGCGGTGCCAAGATTATCGAATTGCGTGGACGTTCTTCCTTCCAAAGTCCTGCATATCTTTCTGTGGAGATGATTCGCAGCGCAATGGGCGGTGAGAAGTTTGCTTGGCCTGCCGGTACGTATGTATCAACCGATAAGTATGACCATATTATGATGGCCATGAATACCACTTTGGATGCTACCGGTTGCCACTATACTGTTCCCCAGGGTACTGCCGAAGAGAACGCCAAGCTGGATGCCAGCTATGAGCACCTTTGCAAGATGCGTGATGAGTTGGTGACATTGAATATTGTTCCTCCCATCTCTGAGTGGAATAAGATTAACCCGAATTTGTAATCCGAATCGTGGTTAATAGAAGATAGTTCTCTCTATAGCGCCGTCTCTGATCATGGGGACGGCGCTATTGTCTGCCTTGAGAAGTGTTGTTGGACGAGGTAAAATGTAGAACGTTGCTCCTATACCTTATATATATTATATAAAGAGTCATCTGTGATGGGTGAGGTGATGTATGGGGAATAGGGTCGTTTAATGTGCTCCGGCCCTCGTAAAAGGGTGTAAAGAATGCCTTAAAAGCAGGTGAGGATGCTTTGTGACGAAGGGAAAAACGACGGAGAAATAGAAAATTGATTAAAATATTTACGAAAAATCTTGCGGGGGAAGAAAAGAATGCGTAATTTTGCGCCCACATTAAAAAAGTCTGATAATAATAAACTTAAATAGATAAACAAAAAATATGATTGTAGTTCCAGTAAAAGATGGCGAGAACATCGAAAGAGCATTGAAGAAGTTTAAGAGAAAGTTTGAAAAGACAGGTATCGTGAAAGAACTCCGTGCCCGTCAGCAGTTTGACAAACCCTCTGTTAAACGTCGCATTGCTAAAGAGCACGCCGTTTATGTGCAGGCTCTCCATCGTGAAGAGGCGTAATTGTAATTTTTAAGACTTTTTATTGTCGAGACTCGTCTCTTTTGCGTATATTCGTATCGAAATAACGCAAGGACGATGTATAAAGAGGATTTTCTACACTATCTTTCGTCGGAAAGGGCTTACTCAGAGGCGACAGTAAAAGAATACGATTATATTCTTTCGGATTTTGCTGAGTTTGTAGAAAATCAACTAGGGAAAAAGATAGATTGGGATTCCATTCAGGATACTGATATTCGCGAGTGGATAATCTCACAAATGAATAACGGAAGCGCTGCTTCATCCGTCAATACGAGGATGAGCGCGCTTCGGTCGTTTTATAAGTTCCTGCTTTCGCGCGAATATATTAAAAGCGATCCCACTCAAAAGGTGGAATGCCCCAAACGAAAGAAGGCCTTACCTTATTATATAAGGGAAGGAGAAATGGAACGATTGTTTGACGACCTGGTATTCCCTGATACCGTTGAGGGCATGCGTGATTATATGGTGATGTTGACATTTTATTCTACGGGTGTGCGTCTGGCAGAATTAATAGGCTTGAACGTGGAAGATGTCGACTTCGGAACAAACACTATCAAGGTGACCGGAAAACGTAATAAGCAACGTTTGATTCCCTTCGGGGAGGAAATGAGAAATCGGTTGACGGATTATATACAGAGGTGTCATGGCGATAGTAAGGCGCCCGGATGTCCGCTTTTTGTTGGTAACAACGGTAAACGTATTACCCGTTCCATGGTGAGAACGATAGTGGAAAAGTATTTGGGGCTTGTTACTACGCAGAAAAAACGTAGTCCTCATGTATTAAGACATTCTTTTGCAACGGCCATGCTGAATAATGGCGCCAATATTGAAGCTGTCTCTTATACACATCTGACGCTGCCGACGATATG
>CALZOH010000195.1 GCA_945827465.1 uncultured Prevotellaceae bacterium | reverse complement strand
TTTCCGCAAGCACTCCTCAATATTTTCTGAGACCATCGCGCCTTCCCCAAAAATCAAAGCGGGAAATCCGCAGTCTATACCGGCGAACTTCCCGCTTCTCGCAATGGAGACGAAGGGCTACTTCAGGGCCTCATCTATCTTATCCTTTAATTTATCAATGGTTCCGAAGCCCGTCTGCTCGTAGAAGAGTTGTCCGTCCTTACCATAGATCAGGTAACGCGGTATAGCGCCTGTTCCCAATTCTTTGATTTGCTTCCAATAGGCCGAGTTGATGCGGTAGTGAACGCCCGGCATACCGGTTATCATGGCCGACCACGTTGTGAGGGGGCTCGACTCGTTGGTGACGTAAACATACTGAATGGGCTTGTCGGCATATTCGGCCTTGAGGGGCTCCATGGCCTGGATGCCACGCTTGCACGGTCCGCACCAGGTGGCCCAGAAGTCGAAGAAGACCACCTTGCCGGGATATTCGCTGACCACGGCCTTGAGGAACTCTTCGGCCGGAACGTCGGGCGTTACCTTCACCTCCGACTTACCGGCCATGGCCTTCTGACGCTCCAAGATGGCACCGACCGAGTCGTTCATGGCCTTCAGTTCGCTACGGAAGAGGGCCGGGATGGTGTCGAAGGCCGCCTCGGGCATCAACTCCATGTTCTGCAAGCGGCGAGCCATGTTGCCGGCACGTCTGAAACCTTCCATCCAGTCAGTCACCACGCTCTTCACGCCATTGGCGCGAAGATAGTTAAGGTGGGCGTCATCGCCAACCAGGTAGAACGAACGTCCGTCCTTGCCATACATCAAGTGGGCCGCATGCTCATCCTGCAGGGGAAGCGAACCGGCCTCCACATAGGCCAAATAAGCGTTGACATACCAGCGCTCGGTGCGAATGCGCAGGAACTCCTTTTGCCGGCGGTTGAGCGTGCGGTCTTTTTCAATCTCGGCCAACTTCTTTTGCAGATGGGGCCAAAGGTCAGTGGTGGCGGCACTTTTGAAGATAGACTGATAGGTCCAGCGCTCCTTCAGGTTGACCTCCTGCAAGTCGGCAATGGGGCCCGTAAAGCGGAAGCAGTCGCTGAGCGGAATCTTCTTCTTGCCCAACTTCTTCGACAGGGCAAAACAGGAAGCCTTGTCGAGTTCAAGCGTGGTCTCGAAGCCGGGAACCATCATCACCGCAAACTGGTCGACGCCGACGGGCTCCACCGGAATGGGGCAGCCCATACACGTCAGCATGCAGGCGCGGGAATCTTCCATCACCCAGCCGCGCGTTTCCTGATCGTATTTAACCAGATTATCTCCTGAGAGTTTCTGATTCATCATGAAAGCATTCACAGGCTCTAACGTACCGTCGAGTTTGTGAAGGTTCACCGTCAGCCTGGCCTTGGCCACCTTGGGCTCCAGAGCCGGCAGCGGATCGTTCTTTCCGAACGGATAAGGCTGGGCTTTGCCTAACTGCGACTCGTAATTCTTACCGTCGAGACGAATGCCGTAATGATTAAACAACGAGCCCTCGCTCTCCACGTAGTCAAACACGACGCACTTCTCGGGAAGGGGCTCAAACACGAGGCTCACCGAGTCGCAATCGCGCTCATACATCTTGCCCATTTCGAGGGGCTGGCTCTTCACCACCTTTCCGTTCTCGCGCGAAAACATCGTACCCTCACGCAGGGCATATTCCTTACCGTCGGCAACGAGGTGGGTAGAGGCCTCAATGCCCCACTTACCGCCCATATAGCGAAGGCCCAACACGGTCTTGTCTTTGGAGAGCACCACCTTGCGGGTGTAGAAACGAATATTGGCATCGCCAATCACAGGGTCGTTAATCACCCTCTCCTGCCCCCACACGCAGCCCCCGGCCAGCAACGCCAGCATGGCCGTCAAGGAGCGCCTCATCATGTCTTTTTTTATCATAAACTCTTATAACAAGAGATTCATCATTTTACTAAGTCGTAACCCAGTTTTACATCACTGTAATTCTTGCTGATTTCGCCGATGGCCTCCAGATTTGCGTTGCCACTCAGGGCACTCAACGTCTGCAGCAGCGTCAGCAGCTTCTTGGCATCAAAGAGCAGCGAGAGACCGTCCTTGCCATTGCGCTTGACGTAACAAGTGGCGCTGAGCAGGAGGCCCTTCAACTCGATCTTGCCGTCGGCTTCGCTATAGGTATAGCGACCGCTCCACGACTTGCCCATCAGCTTGGCGGCAAACGTACTGTCGTTATTAATGGTAATGTAAGTATTGGCGGACGAATAGCCCATCGTCTTATAGGTCGACGAAAGCTTCTCCTTGATGCTCGTAGCCACCACCTCACCTCCGGCCTTGGCTAAGGCCTTTTCGCTGGAGAAGGCACAACCCGGCCCGTTGTACTTCCACATGCCCACGATTTGATCGGACGTAAGCTTGTCGGTACCGATCACACTGGTCAGCACATTGGTGATGGCATTATTGATATTTCCAATACTTCCCATAACTCCACTGGTGGTCGTATTGGTGGATGCAGCATCGATGGCTGCACTCTTGAGGCTGCCGCAACCGCACAGCAAAAGCAGGGCGGCAGTCATGGACAAAACAATTTTCTTCATCTGAAATGGGTAAATAGATAAGTTAGTCGGCGTGGTCTGAATCAAGAACGTCAGGCTTGATGGTAGAGCAACAGGCCCGGTAGCGGCACCTGCTCAATGCGTCCCACCCGGTAACCTTCAAGGCCGGCAGCCTCGCGCAACTCCTCACCAAACGCTCCGGCAATACCGCCCACAAAATGGAGCGAAAGCTCGGGATGAGCATACTGCACGATATTGCGACGAATGAACAAGCGGAAGTGGCGAATCAAGAAATCATGCACGGCAGCGCGGTCGCGCAGCTGGAACACGATGCGACTGTATTGCGCCAAGTAACGGTTGGCCAACGGCTGACGGTAGACACGGTTGATAATCTCGGCATAGGTCGTTCCGGCCAAGGCGAAGAAGTCCTTCACCACCTCATCGGGCATCAGGCCCTTGAGCACATCGGCCACAAACGTCTTGCCCATCACGGCACCCGAACCCTCGTCACCCAGGATGTAACCAAGGGGAGGAGTATTCTGTAGGATGTCGTGACCATCGTAATAACAACTGTTGGCACCCGTACCGAGAATGCAGGCAATGCCCGCCTCATGACCGCAAAGGGCACGCGCAGCGCCCAGCAAGTCGGAATGCACCTCCACCTCAATATCGCCCAACAAGTCGCGCAACAAGTCGGCCACCAGACCGCACTTGTCGGCCGTACAACCGGCTCCGTAGAAGTAAACAGCATCGGGCGTCACTCCTCCTAAATGAGGATGGAGCTCCTCCTTCAGAATAGCGGTAATGGTGGCAGCATCCTGATGAAACGGGCTAATGCCCTGCGTCTTTACCTGAATCTGAATTTCGCCGCCTTGAGCCAGCGCCCAATCGGTCTTGGTGGCTCCGGCATCGGCAATCAATATTTTTTTCATCTTATAAAAGTCTTTGAAAAGAAGGATTTATTTGCCCGATTGCTTGATACCAAAAGATGGGTCCACTTTAATCAGACGCGCAACAAACACGGTGAGGAAGCAACACAGACACGCAATCATGAAGAAGACCGGATAACCCACAGCCTCCTGGAGAATACCGGCGAACATGCCGGGAATCATCATGCTGGCCGCCATGAAGGCCGTACAGATGGCATAATGCGATGTCTCGCTCTTGCCCTGCGAGAAATAAAGCATGTAAAGCATATAGGCCGTAAAGCCGAAGCCATAACCAAACTGCTCCACAAAGATGCAGCCGCTCACAATCCACAGACTCTGGGGCTGAACCAAACTGAGATAAACATAGATGAGGTCGGGCAAGGAAATGCTCCAAACCATCGGCCACAACCACTTCTTCAATCCACCGCGAGTGGTGATGATACCTCCGATGATGCCACCGAGCGTGAGACCAATCAGTCCTAACGTTCCGTTGGCAAAACCGATTTGTTGCGTAGTGAGCCCCAACCCTCCCTTATCGACCGGGTCGACCAGGAAGAGAGGGTTAATCTTCGAGAGAAACGCTTCGGGCAAACGGTATAGCAACATAAAGGCAATGGCAACACCTACGCCGGGCTTCTGGAAGAAGGTCTTGAACGTATTCACAAAACCCACAAGCGCCTGGCGCACCTGCTCGCCCGCCGAAACTTGCTCGACGCCATCATCGTCTGCTCTCACCGATCGATCGCTGTCGGGACGCGGAAGGATGAAGGTATGGTAAACGGCCAGAATCAAGAACCCTGCAGCCACACAACCCATCGTCATGGTCCAAGCCTTGGGCACATCGCGGTAGTAGACTTCCAGGTTACCGGCCACCATCAGCGTAATGCCCTGCCCTACAATGTTGGCTACACGATAGAACGTACTGCGAATGCCGACAAACAGACTTTGCCGGTAGGAATCAAGCGCCAACATGTAGAAGCCATCAGCTGCAATGTCGTGGGTAGCACTACTGAACGCTACCAGCCAGAAGAAGGCCAACGTCAGCTGAACGGCATACGGCGCCTCAATGGTAAAAGCCACTCCGGCTAAACCCACTCCGGCAAAGAACTGCATGACCACAATCCACCAACGTTTCTTCTTGAACAAATCAACCAAGGGACTCCAAATAGGTTTGATGACCCAGGGCAGATAGAGCCAACTGGTATAAAGGGCTGCGTCGGCATTCGACATGCCCAAGCGTTTGTACATCATTTCAGCGATGACCATCACCATCACGTAGGGGATACCCTCCGCAAAATAGAGCGTGGGAATCCATGCCCACGGATTTCTTTCTTTTATCTTGAAATTTTTCATATACTGAATTAATATGTTTTCTTGATTGTTGCTCCTTGATAATAATGTAACAGGATGTCGTCGCAACTATGCCCCTCGGCTCCCATGACGGCAGCTCCTATCTGACACAGTCCCACGCCATGTCCCCAACCGGCTCCCTTCAGGCAGAAACGTTGGGGACGACCCTGCGCATCGCAGTCGGACTTCTCCACCACAAACGCCGAACTATAGAGATGAGACGTTGAGAGAGCAGAACGAATAGCCAGTTCTTTTCCAATCACCATCGTGCGACGACTACCTACAATCCGCAACTTCAACAGTCTTCCGCTCTTGCCGCGCTCAACGGGCTGCAAATCGAGAATGTCACCAAAATCCACTCCGGTTTTCTTCCTGATGAGGGCCGAAAGTTCCTCCTGCGCATATTCTACCGTCCAGCGATAGAAATCCTGTGTCTCAAGGTCGTAATCGTTAAGCACCTGCGACAAGACCTCTGGGTCGGTGGTATTGCAATAAGCGCGAGCATTACCCAATATCCATTCACGGGCCGTAGCCTCATCACTCAAATCGGGAAGCGATGAATCGTCTCCGCTATCGCGAACCGCTTGCAGATAAGAGTAATCGTGATCTTCCCAACACGTACTGAACACTTCCGATACTCCTCCGCAACATTTGGCGAAACGCGCGTCACACACTTGTCCGTCGGCCACCAAGACACGGCCGCGAGTCTCTTCAACGGCTCTGCGCACATTGGGATTGTCAGCACGCGTCACTCCCTGGTAACGCTGACAATGGTCGTCGGCACAAACATCATACAACGCGTGAGCAGCCCGGTCAGTCCAATCGATTCGCTCGTTATCCGTCAGCAGTCGCTCATGGCCCACTTCTGCCTGCTCGCCTTCGCGACGCTGAATTTGGGCCAGCAGCCAACTGCGACTGATAATGGCCGATGCTTTCAGGTATTCCAAACCGGCTGTAGCCTTCATCTCGCTACTGATAACGC
>CALZOH010000194.1 GCA_945827465.1 uncultured Prevotellaceae bacterium | reverse complement strand
GCGGGGTGCGGCAAGCTTTCGGGGGGTCGCAAAAGCTTCCGCGGGGAGTGCGGCAAGTATTTGCGGAAGTTTCCGCAAGCCAATTCTAACGTGCGGGGCGTTTGCGGAAGTTTCCGCAAGCCTCCCACTATTGCGCGGCATGCCTCCGGATGGTGCAGAAAGTCGCCGCCGATGCCGTGAATTATGGTAATGACTACCCGAATCTCAAATTCTGAGCACCGTAAAGGGCTGAGAAAAAGTTTTTCCTTAAATTTGCACTGCTCAAATCAATCAGTTATCTGCATTTCGTTCATGAAGCATCCATTCTCCCTCCTGATTCGTAATGACCGACAGCGTCAAGGCTCCTTTTCTATAGCGTTACCCCTACTCTTCTTCCTCCTTCTGACGGCAAGGCTACCGATGCGTGCCCAGACCGATACCATCGTCTTGAACAAGGCCGTGGTGACGGGCAGCCGCATGGCCACCGACCAGCGCCATCAGCCCATGACGGTGAGCGTTGTCACGCGCGAGCAGCTGACGGCCGACTTTCGTTCGTCGGTGCTTCCCACCCTTTGTGAGCAGGTGCCGGGCCTGTTTGTCACCTCTCGCGGCCTGTTGGGCTACGGCGTTTCGACCGGAGCAGCCGGCACCATGAAGGTGCGCGGAGTGGGCGGCATGGCGCAGATGTTGGTGCTCGTTGACGGACTGCCTCAATATGCCGGACTTTACGGTCATCCCATCCCCGACACCTATCAGACCCAAATGGCCGAGCAGGTAGAAGTGTTGCGCGGACCGGCCGGGCTGATCTATGGCTCCAATGCCATGGGCGGCGTGATGAACATCATCACGCGCAAGCCCTCTACCGATGGCGTTGACGGCCAGGCCCAGCTGTCGTGGGGCTCTTACGGAACGCTGAAGAGCGAGTTCTCCACCCGCTTCAAAGCCGGCCGCCTGAGCGGTGTGGGAGGCGTCAACTATGGGCGCACCGACGGTCACCGCAGCAATTCCGAGTTTGAAGAAAGCTCCGCCTTCTTGAAATTAGGCTACGCACTGTCTGACCATTGGAACCTCGACGCCATGGGCAACCTCAACTGGTTTGCCGCCTCCAATCCCGGTCCCGTCTCAGCCCCCCTCGTCGACAACGACAGTCGCATCCTTCGCGGCATAGCCGGTGTAGGCCTCACCAATCACTACGACCGCACCGACGGAGCCCTGCGGGGCTACATGAGTTGGGGCCACCATCACATCAACGACGGTCATACGGCCGCAGCAGCTCCACAGACCAAGTTATACCTGCACAACGACCTCCAGGCAGGCGTGTCGGTTTATCAGAGCTATCGTTTCTTTGAAGGCAACGCCGTCACCCTGGGCGCCGACTGGCAACACTTCGGCGGACACGCCTGGAACCGCGTGATTGCTACGGGCCTTGAAACCGACTTGGCCGACCGCACGGAAGACGACCTGGCCGGCTACCTCGACATCCGTCAGGACGCAGCCGACTGGCTCACCCTCGACGCCGGAGCGCGCGTAGACCATCATACGCAGGCCGGCACCGAGTTCGTGCCCCAAGGCGGACTCATCTTCCACCTTCCGGCCCAGGCCGAACTCCATGCCACCGTCGGCAAAGGATTTCGCAACCCCACCCTGCGCGAACTCTACATGTATCCGCCTCAAAACGCCGACCTCAAGCCCGAACGACTCTGGAACTACGAACTGGCCTACCGCCAGCGCTTCCTTCACAACCGGTTGAAGATAGGCGCCAACCTGTTTTATCTTCAAGCCGACAACTTGATTACCACCACCATGATAAACGGACGTCCGCGCAACGTCAACACAGGCGAAGCGCAGAACTGGGGCTTCGAAATCGAAACCGGCTATCGCTTCAGTCCCCGGCTGGAAGTCAACGCCAACTACAGCTTCCTCCACATGAAGAACCCCGTAGAAGCCGCGCCCGAACACAAGGCCTTTGTCGAAGCCCGCTACCGGAACAACCGCTGGGGATGGGGCACCTCGCTGCAATATGTAGCCGGACTCCACACCGTGGCAGCCGCTGACCGGACCGAAGACTTCCTCCTCTGGAACCTCACCGCCTCTTATCAGCTCACCGAACCCTTGCAACTCTTTGTGAGAGGCGAAAACCTCCTGGCCCAGCGTTACGAAATCAACGCCGGATTTCCCCTGCCACGGGCAACCGTAATGGGCGGCTTCCGCGTCAACTTTTAAGACCGAATAAAAAACTCATTCATCTCATCATATTTAAAACAAGACCATCGATGTTAAGAAAAATCAGAATTATTCTTGCACTCTTCTTCTTCGTAATCATCACGCTGCTCTTACTCGACTTTACGGGAACGGTGGCCCGGTGGTTCCAATGGATGGCCCGTGTGCAGTTCCTGCCCGCCCTGCTCAGCTTGCAATTCGGCATCCTCACGGTGCTGGTAGTGCTCACCCTCGTGTTCGGCCGCCTTTATTGTTCGGTAATATGTCCGTTAGGCGTCTTTCAGGATGGCGTAGCCTGGTTGCACAACCGCAAGAAACGCAACCGCTACTTCTTTTCCAAAGCCAAAACCTCGTTGCGCTATGGCCTGCTGGCCCTCATGGTCATCGCCTACATCGCCGGCGCAGCCGGACTGGTAGCACTGCTGGCTCCCTACAGCAGTTACGGACGCATGGTCACCCATCTGCTCCAGCCCCTCTACATTGGCGGCAACAACCTCTTGGCCGCCCTGGCTGCCCACTTCAACAGTTACGCCTTCTACAGTCATGAAGTACTGTTCAAAGGCATGGCCGCATTCGTCCTGTCGCTCGTCAGCCTGGCGGTTGTCGTTACGCTCGCCTGGAAGAACGGCCGCACCTATTGCAACACCATCTGCCCCGTCGGCACCGTGCTCGGATTCCTCGCGCGATTCAGCTGGCTGAAAATTCAAATCAATACCGACAAGTGCGTGAAGTGCGGACTCTGCGCCCGCAACTGCAAGGCCGCCTGCATTGACGACAAGCACCACGCCATCGACTACAGCCGTTGCGTAGTGTGTGGCGACTGTATCGGCAATTGCCATAGCAAGGCCATCACTTATAGCCGCCATCGTCTGGCCCGTCAGAAAGCCGAAGTCGAAGCCCCGGCGCAAAAGCCGGAGACGGTCGACGACGGCAAGCGCCTCTTCCTGGCCGGAACGGCCCTGGCCACGGCCCACGCCCTGCAGGCACAACATAAGAAGTCGTACGACGGCGGCATGGCCGCCGTGTCGCGCCAGCAGCCGGCCCACCGCCACACCCCCATCGTACCGCCCGGAGCCTTGACGGCACTCAACTTTGCCAAGCATTGCACGGCCTGCCAGCTCTGCGTGTCGCAGTGCCCGAGCCAGATTCTGAAACCCTCCACCGACTTCATGCACTTCATGCAGCCCGAAGTGAGCTACGAAAACGGCTACTGCCGTCCCGAGTGTACCCGCTGCTCCGAAGTGTGTCCGGCCGGCGCCATCGTCAAGATAGACAAAGCCGAGAAGTCGAGCACGCAAATCGGGCACGCCGTCTGGGTGAGCAAAAACTGTCTGCCCTCGTCCCAGGGCATCAACTGCGACAACTGCGCCCGCCATTGTCCCACCGGGGCCATCCAGATGGTACGCGACGAAAACAGCGAACAGCCCCTGATGATTCCCGTCATCAACGAAGAGCGTTGCATCGGTTGCGGAGCCTGCGAAAACCTCTGCCCCGCCCGACCCTTTGCCGCCATCTACGTCGAGGGACACGAACAGCATAGAACCCTTTAACCCTTTTATCCAGCAAACATGCAAGACAAGAAACAATCACATATCATCAACCGGCGCACCTTCCTCAAAGTGTTCGGCGCAGGTACTGCCGCACTGACCACGGCTACCATAGCAGGCTGCGACGGTTCAGAAACCACTCCCGGCGAGCCGCCCGTCGGAAAGATGACCTATCGCATCAATCCCAACACGGGCGAAAAAGTCTCGATACTCGGATTTGGTATGATGCGCCTTCCCTCCAAAGGCGCGCGAGCTTCAGCCCGCGAGAACGGCGATGGCGAAATCGACCAGGAAATGGTCAATCGTCAGGTCGACTATGCCCTTGAACACGGCGTCAACCTTTTCGACACCTCGCCCATGTACTGCAAAGGCGGTTCGGAACATGCTACCGGCATTGCCCTTAGCCGGCATCCCCGCCATACTTACCAGATATCGACCAAGATGTCGAACATGCACGATTACAGTCGCGAAGCATCCATTGAGATGTTCAACAATTCGCTCAAGGAACTACAGACCGACTATTTGGACTATTACCTGCTTCATAATATCGGAGGCAGCGACGACCGCGATGACCCCATGGCCCTTTTTGAAGACCGGTTCATCAACAACGGCATCCTCGACTTCATGCTGCAAAAACGCAAGGAAGGCATTGTGCGCAACCTCGGGTTTTCTTATCATGGCGACATCTCCATCTTCGACCACGCCTTGCATCTTCACGATGAAGGGGTCGCCCATTGGGACTTCGTGCTCATCGAACTCAATTATCTCGACTGGAAGCATGCCCGCGAGGTAAATGAGATGAACACCAACGCCGAATACCTTTACGGAGAACTGGAGAAAAGAAACATTCCCGCCCTCATCATGGAACCCCTTTTGGGCGGACGTCTCTCCAACATGCCCGACAAACTCGTCGCCCGGATGAAACAGCGGGCCCCTGAAAAGAGCGTCGCATCGTGGGCCTTCCGTTACGCCGCTACCCCCAAGGGCGTTCTCTCCCTGTTGAGCGGCATGACTTTTATGGAACATCTCAAGGACAACCTCAACACGCTGTGTCCGCTCGTACCGCTCACCGATGAAGAGAAAAAGTTCCTTGAAGACATTGCCACCGAACTCATCAGTTACAATACTATTCCCTGCAACGACTGCAAATATTGCATGCCCTGTCCTTACGGTCTCGATATTCCTGGTATCTTTGTGCATTATAACAAATGCCTAAGCGAAGGAAATGTTCCGCAAGACAGTAAGAGTCCGGAATACCAAAAGGCCCGACGGGCATTTTTGGTGGGCTACGACCGCAGCGTGCCCAAGTTGCGTCAGGCTGCCCATTGCATCGGTTGTGGCCAGTGTCTGTCGACCTGCCCGCAGCGTATTATGATTCCGGCCCAATTGCAGAAAATCGACAAATATGTAGAACAACTGAGACAAGAAACATTATAAATTATCCATCCCAATAAAACAACACGTAACAATGGAAAACGTACAACTCTACTCTCTCCGCCTGACGGAGAAAAAAGCCTGCCTCATGGCTGCCCTTTTCATTGCAGGCAATCTGATCGTTCCGCAGCTTTTTCACCTTATTCCCCGTGGCGGATTCATCTTTCTGCCCATCTATTTCTTCACGCTCATCGGAGCCTATAAGTACGGCTGGCAGGTAGGACTTCTCACCGCTGTTTGCTCGCCCCTTGCCAACCACCTGCTGTTTGGCATGCCCCAGGCTGCGATGTTGCCTGTCATCATGGTGAAGTCCATGCTCCTGGTGGCTGTTGCCGCCGCCGTGGCTTACAAGTTCCGCCGTCTGAGCCTCTCCCTGATGCTGCTCACCGTTGTTGGATATCAGTTGCTGGGTTCCCTCTTTGAGTGGGCCTATACCGGCAGCCTGGCAGCAGCCTTGCAGGATGTATGCCTCGGAGTTCCCGGACTATTGCTGCAAATCTTCGGCGGTTATGCTTTTATCCGCTATATCTTAAAGAGAGGATAAATAAAGTTCTATACAGATAGTTGTCACCCCTCGGGTGGCTCAAGTCGGCCTTTGGATTCATCCGTTTCATGTAACGGCGTCGGAAACCAATGGCCGGCTTTTTTCTATGGACGCTGTCCGATCAATCATCAATCCG
>CALZOH010000193.1 GCA_945827465.1 uncultured Prevotellaceae bacterium | reverse complement strand
TGTACACTGCGCAAAAACGACTTGAAGTCACTTCATACCCAAATTGTTCACTGTACAAAACCATTTTTACATCGTTCAATACCCTTTTGTACACGTGCAAAAACACCTTGAACTAACTTCAATACCTTTTTGTACACGTGCAAAACACCTTGAACCAACTTCAATACCCTTTTGTACTCGTGCAAAATCCCCATGAACTAACTTCAAGCCCTTTTTGCACACGTGCAAAACCGTCATGCAAACGTTCAAGGCCCTTTTGTTCACGATGCAAAACCGTCATGCAAACGTTCAAGGCCCTTTTGTACATGACGCAAAACCGTCATGCAAACGTTCAAAGACCAATTGTTCCATACGCAAAACCGCCATGCAAAGGTTCAAGGACCAATTGTTCCATACGCAAAACCGCCATGCAAAGGTTCCATGCCTCATTGTTCTCAATGCAAAACCGTATTGCGTGAAAGGAATTCTTCCAAAGAATCGCGCTTTTTGGTTTTGACATGTGAAAAATAACTTCGTAAGGGAAATTTGAAGCAAATAATAATTCACAAAAGCCTCTTGTATGCGATACGAGACTATCGCATACGGAAGTGAAGAGCCACCTCATCAACTACATCATGGATCACTCGGCGGGCACCAGGACCAAAACCATGGTCGTAACCCTTGAGTTCATACCACTTGCTCCCCTTCCACAACTGATGGAAGCGCAATCCGTAGGTATAAGGCACTATGCGGTCGGCCGTACCGTGAAATATGGCAGCACGACCGTGATAAGCGGCGGCCGTTTCGTAAATGGGCAGGCGGAAAGCCGTTTGAATGAACTCGCGGCCCAGCTGCAACCGGCCGATAGAGACATACTCGGGTGGATTCAACGGGTCGTAAACAGCACCCATCGTATTGCCACGGATGGCGTCATCGCGCAATACGGCGGCAGGGGCCAGCAGCACCACCGACTTCACCTTCCGCTGCGTGAGCCGACCGGCCAGCATGGCAGCCACCACGCCACCCTGAGAGTGGCCTATCAGGCCCACCTTGCTCACCCAGGGCAGTTGCTCAACGTAGCGGAACACCTGCAGGGCATCTTCAACCTCGTTGGGCACCGTCATGTGGCGAAACTCGCCCTCGCTCATGCCGTGCCCGTTAAAGTCAAAACGAATGGAAGCAATGCCCCTACGGGCCAATTCGTCGGCCAGGCCCACCACGATCCCATCGTTCTTGTGACTGCTGAAGCCGTGCATCAAAATGACCATCGGAATACGTTTCGAGTGCGACACATCGGGACGTTTCACCACGGCCGAAAGCCGACCTACGGCCCCGGGAATCCATACTTCCTGCCCGCGAAGCCCAACTGCGAAGGACAAAAGCAAGAGAAAAACAGCAGTTCTTATTAATTCTAATTTCATCGTCTAATTAATTCTATGTTAGAGCCACAAAGATACAGTTATTGCAACGTTCAAGAGCAGAAAAAAGCAGAAGAACGAAAAAAAATTGTCGAAACTCTTTTGATATATCTCAAAAGTTCGTAACTTTGCACCGTTCTTTTGAAGAAGAGCACACCGATTGGGATATGGTGTAATGGTAACACAACAGATTCTGGTCCTGTTTTTCCTGGTTCGAGTCCGGGTATCCCAACTCCAGAAACATTAGCCAAGCAAGAAAAATTGCTTGGTTTTTTTGTTCCAACCGGTTCAGTCATCACCCAACATCATCCGAAAGCCCCTGCCGCATGGACGTGTCAATCATCATCGTAACTTACAACACCTGCCAAATGACGGGTGAATGTATCGACAGCATCATCGAGCACACCCGTGATGTCGAGTACGAAATCATCTTGGTAGACAACGCCTCACACGATGCCAGCAAGCAGACCTTTTCACACGATTCGCGCCTTACGTATATTTATAATGAAGAAAACATCGGCTTCGGGCGAGCCAACAACATCGGGGCACAAGCGGCAAAAGGCGATTACCTCTTCCTGCTTAACTCCGATACGCTGCTCACCAACAATGCCGTCAAGCATTTCTTGGATTATATGGTCACAGCCCCGGCCACCACAGGTTGCTGCGGCTGCCTGCTGACCAACCGGGCAGGTGAGCCCATCCACTCATTCGGAAAACGGCACACCTACACCAATTCGATGGACGAATGGATCTTATTTCCATGGATGAAAAAGCTGCACCTGCGCCAGACACTGAAAAAGTATGACGAAGCACGGCCCCAGACCAACGGCATAGAAGTCAGTGAACAGATAGATTACATTACCGGAGCCGACTTATTCATCCGCCGGAGCGTATATGAGACTTGCGGACTGTTCGACCCCGACTTTTTCATGTATTATGAAGATGCCCACCTCTGCCGCAAGTACCAGAAAGCCGGTTATCAATGTGCCGTCATCACCACGCCAGGTATCATCCACTTGGTAGGAGCCAGCAACCGCGAAATTGCACCCCAAAAAAAGCTGATGATCCTGCAAAGCATGCTACTTTACCACCAGAAAGACCACAGCGCCCTGTCGTTTGCCCTATTCAAGTGGTTATTCAAACTGACCTACCTCACGCTCTACGCCATTTCAGCCCTTTTCAAGCCGAAGAAAACAGAGGCCGAAACAGAGTATATAAAGAATGTGGCAAAATTATAAGTTTCCTTCTCGCATTCCTATAAAAATGTTATCTTTGCAAAGATTAAAGCTAAGCCCGCACATCACATCATATTTGCAAAGAATTCAATACTTAACTCACAAAGGCTCATGAAGGCAGTAATATTAGCCGGCGGATTCGGTTCTCGCCTCAGCGAAGCAACCACACTCATCCCCAAACCCATGGTAGAAATCGGCGGTAAGCCCATCCTGTGGCATATCATGAAGATCTATAGCCATTACGGCATCAATGACTTTGTCATCTGCTGCGGCTACAAGCAATATGTAATCAAAGAATATTTTGCCAACTATTATTTGCACAACAGCGACATGACCATCGACCTGGCTGCCGGCTCCATGGAAGTGCACTCCACCCATTCAGAAAACTGGCGCGTCACCCTGGTAGATACCGGATTGAACACACTCACCGGCAGCCGACTCAAGCGGGTAGAGCCCTTTATAGGGAAGGAACCTTTCCTGCTCACCTACGGCGACGGAGTGGCCGACATCGACATCAGTCGCACCATCGAAGAACACCGTCAAAGCCAAAGCCTCATCTCCATGAGCGTATATAAGCCGGAAGGAAAATTCGGTGCCGTCGACATCGACACCGACACCAATCAGGTGCGTTCGTTCCGCGAAAAGCCCGAAGGCGACGGCAATTGGATCAATATCGGGTTCTTTGTATGTGAACCCGAAGTGTTCAACTACATCCCCGCCGGTAACGACGCCATCGCCTTTGAGCGAGAGCCCCTCGAACGGTTGGCAGCCGAAGGGAAGATGAGGGCTTACAAGCATCGCGGATTCTGGAAACCCATGGACATGATGCGCGACAACAAAGAACTCAACGCACTTTGGAATGAAAACAAAGCGCCCTGGAAAATCTGGCAATAAACAGGATGGAAGATCTCAAGACATTTTATCAAGGTAAGCGCGTACTCGTCACCGGCCACACCGGTTTCAAAGGTTCGTGGCTCAGCATCTGGCTGCACGAGATGGGAGCACGCGTCATCGGACTCTCATTAGACCCTTTTTCTGACAAAGACAACTACGTATTGAGCGGCATCGGAGAACGAATCGAGGCCGACTTGCGCGGCGACATCTGCAACGCTGCATGCGTGGAAGCTGTATTCCGGAAGTGGAAGCCCGAAATGGTTTTCCACCTGGCAGCGCAGCCCCTTGTCAGACTCAGTTATGCCCAACCGGCCGAAACATTCCAAACCAACGTAATGGGAACCATTCACGTGATGGAGGCCATGCGCCATCAGCCCGAAACGCGCGTTGGCATAATGATAACCACCGATAAATGCTACGAAAACAAGGAACAATGCTGGGGATATCGCGAAAATGAGCCGATGGGAGGATATGACCCCTACTCGGCCAGCAAAGGTGCAGCCGAAATAGCCATCAGTTCGTGGCGCAGAAGTTTCTTTAACCCCGAACAATATGCCGAGCACGGCAAGTCGATAGCCAGTGTGCGCGCCGGAAACGTCATCGGAGGCGGCGATTGGTCGACTGACCGCATCATCCCCGACTGCATCCGCGCCATTGAGGCCGACCAACCCATCAACATCCGTTCGCCCCACGCCATCCGACCCTGGCAACACGTGCTGGAACCCTTGGGAGCCTACCTGCTGCTGGGCAAACGCATGTGGGAAGAGCCCACCCGCTACTGCGAAGCCTGGAACTTCGGGCCGAAATCAGAAAGCGTAGCCGACGTATGGACGGTGGCCACCTTGCTCACCGAGAGCTACGGCCGGGGAGTACTTCATGACGCCTCACAAGCCCATGCCCTCCACGAAGCCAACCTCCTGCTGCTCGACATCAGCAAGGCCCGCTTCAGATTAGGTTGGGAACCGCGCCGAACCTTGAAGCAATGCCTGCAAATGACGGCCGAATGGTATCAGCAATACCAAGAAGCCGACGTCTACCAGTTATGCGTCAAACAAATCAAGGACTATCTCGCATGAAGATCTTCCTCACCGGAGCCACAGGATTTTTGGGCTATCACATCGCGCTGCAATGTCTAAGCGAAGGCCACCAACTGCTCTGCCTGCATCGCCCCTCCAGTATCCACCCTTTCACTCCCACCGACGACCAAGCCATCACTTGGGTTACCGAAGACGAAGCCGGCCGACTGCTGCCCGACTTCAAGCCCGACGTACTGATACACGCTGCCTGGGGAGGCGTATCGGCACAGGGACGCAACGATGCCGCCATTCAGCAGACCAACATTGCCTTCACTCAACGCATCTTGGAGAGCTATGCCTTCCCCCAGATCATCATGTTGGGCAGTCAGGACGAGTACGGCTACATCGACCAAATGGTTGACGAGAGCCACCCCCTGCGCCCCCTCTCCGAATATGCCAAGGCCAAGATTGCCTGCTGCCGCTTGCTGGAGGAACGCGCCCGCATCACCAACGCCTGTTGGCAATGGGTGAGAATATTCAGCATCTATGGAGAGCAACAGGCCGACAACTGGCTGATACCTTCGGTCATCTTGAAATGCCTGAGAGGGGAAGCCGAAATGGCTACCACGCCCGGAGAGCAGCAATACTCTTACCTCTACAGCCAAGACTTCGCCCGTGCCATCACGAGCATGGTAGGGAAAACCGGGGAATGCGGCATTTTCAACCTCTCGTCGGCCCATCCCATCACCCTGATCCGACTGTTCCGACTCATCAAAGAGCTGACCCAGTCGAGCATTACCTTTTTGCCCACACTGCCCTATCGCGAAAATCAGTCGATGGTCATCCTGGGCAACTCCGACAAGTTTGTCAACACCTTCGGAGCTTTTGAAAGAACATCCCTTACCGACGGTTTGAAGCGTGTGATCCGTCACTTGCAGACACAGACTTCGCCGCTCACACAATTATAATCCTTATGGACAGTATCACATTTGCTAAAAAGATCAGAGAAATATCGGTCAAGATGGTGCACGAAGCCAACGCATCCCACATTGGCGGCGCCCTCTCCATGGCCGACATACTGGCAGTATTGTACAACGACATACTGCGTTATCAACCCCAAGACCCCAACTGGAAAGGGCGCGACCGTTTGTTGCTCTCTAAAGGCCACGCCTGCGTTTCGCTCTATGCCGCCCTGGCCCTGAAAGGTTTCTTCCCCGAAGAACACCTCACCACTTACGGTCAGAACGGCACCAACCTGCTTTGTCACATCTCTCACCACGTGCCGGGCGTGGAGGTATCGGCCGGCAGCCTCGGCCACGGCCTTCCCTTCGGAGTGGGCATGGCGCTGGCTGCGCAGCGCAGGCATGAGGCGTATG
>CALZOH010000192.1 GCA_945827465.1 uncultured Prevotellaceae bacterium | reverse complement strand
AAAGCAAAGTAGAAAATAAACAAATAATCTGTGAAGTAATTTTAGTCATAGTCAACTATCCCCACTGATTTTCTACTGTCCATTATTAGACCGAAATTGTCATTTACGGCCATTAGACAAAATAATGTTTTTATATTTTAGCTCTTAATGTTTTTTTGTAATTTTGCAGGGATTCATGTGTTATATTGCATAGATTCTTTTTTAATATTGAGGTTGAATAAATTATATAATGAAAATGAAGAGAGTTATTTCTTTTGTTTTTCTGTTGAGTTTCACACTTGTTGTGTTTGCAGAAAATCGTGTTGAAAAGTTGATTAGAGAATTGAACAATCCAAAATCCAAGAAGGTGTTTGTAGTCGCTCACCGAGGAGATTGGAGAAACGCTCCCGAGAATTCTCTTCAGGCTTTCCAAAACTGTATAGATATGGGGGTAGACATGATTGAACTTGACCTTCATATGTCCAAAGATAGTGTTCTCTTCCTTATGCATGACAATACGGTTGATCGTACTACAAACGGTCGTGGAAAGGTAAGTGACCTTACTTCAGATGAGTTGAAGAAACTTCGCCTCAAGTCCGGTCATGGCATAACCACTAATCATTCTATTCCCACCTTTGAGGAAGCTCTTCTTTTTTGTAAGGGAAAGATTCTGATTAATGTGGACAAGGGATATGATTATTTTAAGGAGGCTTATGAGATTATGGAGAAGACAGGCACCACCAATCAGGTAGTGATCAAGTCCGGAAAACCCATCAAGACGGTTTTGAAGGAGAATAGCGAAGTTGTAGATAAAGTCATTTATATGCCTATCGTGGGTTTGGAAAGTTCAAAGGCAGAGGCAGAGATCAATGAATTAGCATCTGTGAAACCTGTAGCTGTAGAGTGTTGTTTTGGCAAAGTCAATGAACAGGTCCTTCGTCTTATGGATATACTTAAAGAAAATGGCATTAAGTTGTGGATTAATAGTCTGTGGCCTTCACTCAATGGAGGACATGATGATGATAGAGCTGTGGAAGCAAAGGAACCAGATGAATCGTGGGGGTGGATTCTTGATCGGGGTGCTTTGTTGATTCAAACAGATCGTCCTGCCCAACTTCTTCGTTATTTGAAGAAGCATAGACGTCATTAATCGGACTCTTTTCCCATTCTGGAGATAATGCTTAGCAATAAGGAACATCTCAAAATATTTAACTGAGCCAACTCTTCTTAGGTTTAAAGAGGGTCAGTAGAGAATCAAGGGCACGTCTTTTATGTGAGACGTGCCCTTGTGTAGTTAACCCGATTTGCGGGTTTGGAGGAACTGCTATAGATTTAGACTGACGCGACAGCCTGCCATGAGGGTGAAACCGGGTTGGGGTATGCTCCCATAATCATAATAGGTGTGATTGGTCAGATTCTCCAATGAGAGGTATAGGCCGTAACGTGGTGCATCGTAGCGGAGCTTGAGATTGAGCAGGGCGTAGGGTGAGTAGCTCTTCACGGTGCCATCGGTCTGTACGTATCCGCCCATTCTTTCTTGCCAGGATACTTGCCACGTCGCTTCGATCGGGCCGATTACGCGATGGTCGAGGTCAAAGGTAGCTTTGTGACGCAGGTATTCCAGGGCATAGTTGGACTTATAAACTACTTGGTCGTCGTTGCGGCTTTGGTGGATGTAAGTGTATTCGGCTTTGATGCGGTCGATGAAGGTGCGGCATTGCATGAGTTGGGGAAAGTTGAGCGAGGTGCGGGCCGACAATTCAAATCCGTCGAGGGTGAACTGTGTGGAATGATAGATGTCGTTGGGCTCGCGCATTACCCAGTCAATCATGTTGGAACCGTGGCGGTAGATGCCGTTCAGTCCGAAGAAGAAACCATTGTGGTTGTATTCGCCGCCGGCTTTTACGGTCATGGTCTTTTCGGGTTTCAAGCCTACGTTGCCTTCTTGTGTGGGACTCTTATAATATAGGTCGGTGAAGGTGGGCAGACGCATGGACATGCCCCATGAGGCGAAGAGCTTGACGTGTGAGTTGGGGCGGTAGCTGGTTTCAACGCCGGGATAGAAGCTGAAACGCTCATTGACGGCTGTATTGCGGTTTGCCATCACGCCGGCGGTGAGTGAGAAGTTTTTCAAGAGCAGTGCATGCTCGAGGAAGTAACTGATGTTGGTGCGGTTGTCGCGATGAGTATAATAGATTTCATCTTGATTTTCCACTTTGACGTATTGGTCTTCTTGTAAGGGGCGACCCAGGTTGGATGAAAGGATGCTTTCCGACCGCAGTTCGCCTCCGAAGGCGGTGCGTCCGAGGCTCCATTCGGTGTAGGCTGTGATTCCGAAGGTGTAGACGTCGTTGCGATGGAAGTTCTCACCGGTGTGGGTGTCTTTGATGAGTTGGAAGTGGTCGTAGGAGCGAATCCATGATAGGGAGGGGGCCAGGTGGATGCGGCCATTGGTGACGGCTTTGACTGATGCGGTCCATCGGCTACCGGCTTCCCATTGGTTGGGATAGGTAGCGCTGTAGAAGGTATTGGCGTCGTAGCGTTGGCTGGAAAGACCGCCCTGCCAACTGAGCTTCAGTTCGGGGGTGATGTATTGTCCCTGATAGAAGGCGTGCGCTTTCGAGAAGGCGCTGTTGTTGGTGGCTCCGTCTGAGCGCAGATAGTCGGCGCTGATGCGGTTCAGATAATGCTGCGAGGCCAGGTTCAGGCTTCCGCCTGCTCCAAGTGTTCCGTACGAACCGCCGTTGAGACGTGCTTCGGCGTTGTCGGCATTCTGGATGCGCGTAATGATGTTGATGGCGCCATTGAGAGCCTGACTTCCAAAGATGCGTGCTGAAGTGCCGTCGTAGATTTCAATACGCTCGATGTCGGAGACTGATACGGGGAAGTCGGCGGTGAGATGGCCGGTTTGTGGGTTGTTGATGTTTATTCCGTTTAAAAGTATGGCAATTTGGTCGAAGGTGCCTCCACCTATGCTGACGTCGGTTTGTACGCCAAAGTTGCCTCGTTGTCTGACGTCGACTCCTGCGCAGAGTTTGAGCAGGTCGTTGACGGTTTGTACTTTCGCACGTTCAATGTCTTCGCGTGTGATGACCGAAATGCTTTGAGCTGTTTCGGCAAAAGTGATGGGCACGCGTGTTCCCGTCACTTCGGCTGCATCAAGGGTGATGTCTTCCCGGTCGGCTTCAGCGTGGCGCAGCATGCCGGGTTCGTAAGTCTTGCTTTCGCCGTAGGCGTAGGTAAGCATGCAGGCTGCCAGGGTGCAGATGCGTACTTCTCTTTTCAGACTGTTGAACGCTGCATAGCTCTTCCGTGTGAAGTGCTTGAAGAATACCACCTGATGGTTTTTTTGTTGGGTTTGTAACATAATGAATAAATTAAATTGTTTGGTTAAAAAAACGGCTGCCTCATTTCTTTTGGGAAAGGTGAAGCAGCCGTCTTTTATTGGAGGGGCATTTATTTTTTGCCTTTGTATGCCTGGTAGAAGAGGTAGCCAATGGCTGCTACGGCCACTACGATGATGCCTCCGATGATGGGCTTTTCGTAGAGGGCGACTTGCTCGTTGAGCTTTGAGAGGGGTACCAGCTTGTGCAGATACCATCCGAGGAATGCCAATATGGCGTTCCAGATGCCGGCTCCCACTGCGGTGTAGAGTACGAAGCGTCCGAAGTTCATCTTGCTCAGTCCGGCGGGAATGGAGATGAGTTGTCGGATGCCGGGCAACAAGCGTCCGATGAGGGTAGCGATGGCTCCGTGGCGATCGAAGTAGCGTTCGGCGGCTTCCATCTTTTCGCGGCTGAGCAGGCAGAAGCGTCCTGCGCGACTTTCGACGAAGCGGTAGACTACCGGGCGTCCTACATAATAGGAGATGACGTAGTTGGCCGAGGCGCCGATGATGCAGCCGATGGTGGAGAAGAGGATGACCAGCCAGATGTTCATTCGTCCCTCGGCTGCCATGTAGCCGGCGGGAGGTACTACGATTTCGGAGGGGAACGGTATGGCCGAGCTTTCAATGGCCATCAATATGGTAACGGAATAATAGTTTAAATCATCCAGCAATGCCTGATAGAAAGGTTCGAGTAGAATCATTTCTGTGAGGTGGGGTTATAGTGTGGGAGGGTGATTACTTATTTTTCTTGGCCCATGCGTCTTTGAGGCCCACGGTGCGATTGAACACGAGGTGTTCGTCCGTGGTGTGCTTGTCGGGCGTGAAGTAGCCGATACGTTGGAACTGCAGGTATGAGCCCGGTTTAAAGGTGGCGGCGAAGGGTTCTACGTAGCAGTTGTTGAGCACTGTGAGGCTTTCCGGGTTGAGCAGTTCGCGGAAGTCGCGTTCGTCGGCCGAGGGGTTCTCTACGTTGAACAAGCGGTCGTAGAGGCGTACTTCGGCTTTCCGGGCGTGAGCGCAGCTTACCCAGTGAAGGGTGCCTTTTACCTTGCGGTCGGCTCCCGGCATGCCGCTCTTGCTTTCGGGGTCGTATTCGCAGAGTATTTCGGTGATTTCGCCTTCGGCATTCTTGTTGCAGCCGGTGCATTTGACGATGTAGGCATTTTTGAGTCGTACTTCTTTGCCCGGCGACATTCTGAAGAATTTTTTCGGAGCGTCTTCCATGAAGTCGTCGCGTTCCATCCAGAGTTCGCGGCTGAAGGTGACGGTGTGTTCGCCGTCGGCCGGATTTTCCGGATTGTTTTGTGCTGCGAGTTCCTCTTCTTGTCCTTCGGGATAGTTGGTGATGATGAGCTTCACGGGGTTGAGCACGGCCGAAACGCGTTGTGCACGGGCGTTGAGGTCTTCGCGAGCGGCGGCCTCCAGCATGGCGTAGTCGTTGAGGGCGTCAAACTTGGTGTAGCCAATCATGTCGATGAAACCTCTGACGGCTTCGGGGGAGTAACCGCGGCGACGCAGTCCGCATACGGTCGGCATGCGGGGGTCGTCCCATCCGTCAACCAGTCCTTCTTGCACCAAGGCCAGCAGTTTGCGCTTGCTCATGACGGTATAGGTCAGGTTCAGGCGGTTGAACTCATATTGGCGGGGACGATGGTCGCCCAGGTCTTGTCCGTCTTTCAGTTCGTCAATAAAGTAGTCGTAGAGCGGACGATGGGGAACAAACTCCAGGGTACAGATGGAGTGAGTGACTCCTTCAAAGTAGTCGCTCTGTCCGTGAGCGAAGTCATACATGGGGTAGGCCTTCCATTTGTCGCCCGTGCGGTGGTGGCTACGGTTGATGACGCGATAAATCACCGGGTCGCGGAAGTGCATATTGGGGTTGGCCATATCAATCTTGGCGCGAAGCACCATGCTGCCCTCGGCCACCTCGCCGCGGTTCATCTTCTCGAACAGGGCCAGGCTCTCTTCGATGGGACGGTTGCGATAGGGACTTTCTGTTCCGGCTTGAGTCGGCGTACCTTTCTGGGCGGCCATTTCTTCGCTGGTTTGTTCGTCGATATAGGCTTTGCCTTCCTTGATAAGTTTCACGGCAAATTCCCAAAGCTTTTCAAAGTAGTCGGAAGCATAATATACTGCGCCCCATTCAAAGCCCAGCCATTTGATATCTTCCATAATGGCGTCGACGTATTCCGTATCTTCTTTTTGGGGGTTGGTGTCGTCGAAGCGGAGGTTGCATACTCCTCCATATTTTTGTGCGATTCCGAAGTCCATGCAAATAGCTTTAGCATGTCCGATGTGCAGGTATCCGTTCGGCTCAGGCGGGAAGCGGGTTTGCAAACGGCCATCGTTTAAACCGTTTTTCAAATCTGTCTCTATAATTTCTTCGATAAAATTCAGGCTGCGCTTACCGGCCTTTTCGTCTTTTGCTTCACACATATTGATAATATTATTTTCTTGATTTGGAGTGCAAAGTTAGTGCAAGCCGAGAGAAGAGCAAAACGAAAAACGAATGTTTTTCAGGTTTGCTCTTCCGAGGCGTCGCCTAACTTATCCAAAGTAGTGCAAGCCGAGAGAAGAGCAAAACGAAAGACGAATGTTTTTCAGGTTTGCTCGTCCGAGGCGCCGCCTAACTTATCCAAAGTAGTGCAAGCCGAGAGAAGAGCAAAACGAAA
>CALZOH010000191.1 GCA_945827465.1 uncultured Prevotellaceae bacterium | reverse complement strand
TTGAAATAATAAGTGGGCGCCATGCGCTCTTCGTCGTCTGAACAACCGCAGAAAGTGGTAATGGCCATCATAAGAACCATTGCGAACTTCAGAATGCGGTAAGAAGCATGTTGGATTGATGTCATGTTCAATGAATTTTCGCGCAAATATACGTAAAAATCATCACTCCATTAAGTTTCAGCGGATATAAAAGTCTTGCGGACAATGGTGAGAATGTGTGCTCTTGGCGGTCAATGTGAACTTCTCTCAATGGACTTCTTGATGTTGTCCTCTTTTCAGGCGAATGTTGAATTCCAGTCCGCCTCGTTCTCCGTTACATACCGTGATGTTGCCGCCATGATGAAGTACGGCATTCTTTACGATGGAAAGGCCGAGGCCGGTTCCACCCAGCTTGCGGCTACGACCTTTGTCAACACGGTAGAAGCGATCAAATAGATAAGGCAAGTGGTGATCTTCCACCCCTACGCCGTCATCTGAGAAGCGTATGGAGAGGTATTCGTCACTTTTTTCAGTGAGTTCAATATAGATGGCCGAACCGGAAGAGTAGGATAGAGCGTTGTTCATCAGGTTCTCAAAGATGGAGTTGAGCAAAATGACGTCGCCTTCCATCCATAGCGGTTCGTGTATGTCGCAGTGGAAATCCATTTTCCGATTTTCGGGTAGCAAGTCCATATTTTGTCTCAGGCTTTCAAAGATGTCGGTAAGGTTCACCAATGTTTTCTTGACCGATAGGTTGCCTTCTTCCAGTCGTGAGATCGTAGAAACATCGCGCAACAGGTCGGTGAGTCTCATGGCTTGTTCGTAGCTTTTTTGCGTGAAGAGTTCGCGTTGTTCACGATTCATGTCGGGATAGCTCAGGATGGTTTCGAGGTATCCTTTAATGGCCGAGAGAGGGGTTTTAAGTTCGTGGTTGATGTTATTGGTCAGTTCGCGTTTGATGCGAATCTTTTCATGGGCTTCATGAATGGCCGTTTGTCGTTCTTTGTCGCGGTCGTTCATAGTTTGTAGTAAGCGATTGTATAGTTTTACAATCTGATTGGAGATTTCTCCCAATTCGTCGTGTGGATAGCGTGTCTCGGTTTCGATCGGCTCACCGGCTCCGGCCTTGCGGGCAAAGTTGCGCAGTTGTCGAATGTTGTCACCCAAGTGGCGGGTCATCATATAACAAAGGATGCAGAAGATGACCGAAAGTCCCAACATCAGCAAGAAAAAACCTTTGGTGGGTTGCAGTGAGTTAGCCAGTGAAACCGTATAAAGTACTCCGCTGCGTGCGATCATATTCTTTCCGGCTGTAGCAGCATAAAAGAAATCGCGATCGACTGAGTCGGAGTGGCGTATTTCATAAGAAGAGCCTTCTTGAATGGCTCGTTGTACTTCGGGGCGTGAGAGATGGTTGGTCTCGCGTTCCGGATTGGCCGAATCATAGATGACGGTGCCGTCTTTGCTGATGAGTGTCATGCGCAAGTTAGGCAGGAGCGTGCGGTGTTGCAGATAAAACACACGGGCCTCACCGCCGTTCTCACAGTACGACAGCATTTGGATGTTGAGCAATTGTAATTGCCCGTTGAGTAATTCGGTCTTGAAGTGGCGCTCACGCGTATATTGTCCGTAGATGAAGCATCCTACGGTGAGCACCACAAAGGAGAGGAAGAGTATAAATAGTCGTTGGTGATAATAAATGGAATGATTATGCTTCAAATCCATATCCATATCCGTTTCGGGTGACGATGTGCTTGCCATAATCTCCAATCTTTTTGCGGAGACGGGTAATATTGACATCAATGGTCCGGTCAAGCACTACTACGTCGCCTTCCCATACACGTGAGAGTATTTCAGAACGAGAGAAAATGACTCCTTTGAGTGAGAGGAAGAGTTTCAGAATTTCAAATTCTTTTTTGGTGAGTTGTATCTCTTCATTTCCAATGAAGCACTGTTTGCTTTGCAGGTAGAGGTGAAGGTTTTCGTACGAAAGACATTCAGGCTCGGTTTCAGCCTGAGAGGTGCGGCGGATGACTCCTCTTACTCGGGCCATCACCTCGCTCAGCGAAAAAGGTTTTGCGATATAGTCGTCGGCACCGATGTTGAGGCCGGCCACCGTGTCGTTCTCGGTGTCTTTGGCGGTGCAGAAGATGATTGGAACGCGGGCTGTTTCGGGTTTCTCTTTCAAAATGCGAGCCATTTGGAAACCGCTCATTTCGCCCATCATGATGTCGAGCAGTATTAAGGAATAATGCTCCGGATGCATTTTCATTGCTTCTTCTGCGCTGTAGGCAACGTCAACGTCATAGCCGTTGACTTCCAGATTGAATTTCAGAATTTCGCAGATGGACTCTTCGTCATCAACTACTAAGATACGGTGCTTGGTCATACGCTCAAATATTTTAAGAATGATGTTACAAAAGTACGGATTATTCGATGAACCCAACAGGTGATTATCGCATATTTCACGGGATTGTCACATATTAGTTAATGGATATAAGTTCTTGCTTTTGCCACATTCTCATGAGTTTTTAATTAGATTGTGTGCCTCTTGATTCAAAAAACGTAACTTTGTGGAAGTTTAATAGATTGAATGCTTTATGAAATCTTTCTTTAGATATTTACTTCCTTCTCTGATGTGGGGAATCGCTGTGCCTTCGGTGGCACAGACGCAGGATTTGTGGTCGGATACGTGGGTGGCTACCGATGCTTTGGGCCGTGAAATGCCCGATGCCTCGCAAGTCGGTTTGCCCAAAACGGATAAGCAGCGTATGGTGGGTATATTCTACGTTACTTGGCATAGTGAGAGTTTGGTCAATTTGCCGAAGGATTATAAAGATGTAACGCAAGTGCTCAACGAAGATGCCGAGGCACGCTTCAATGGCAACTCTGAGGCTTGGCCCAAGGGTGTGGGCATGTGGCATTGGGGCGAACCCGAGATGGGGTACTTCTTGAGTCGCGATAAGTATGTCATCAGAAAAGATATTTCCATGCTTACTGATGCCGGCGTTGATGTTTTGATTTTGGATGCTACTAATGCTGTATGTTATTGGGATGAGTGGGACACTCTTTTTGAAACGATGGAGGCCATGAAGGCCGAGGGAAATCCTGTTCCAAAGATTTGTTTTTGGGGGTTCAACGGTCCGGTGCTCACGGTCATTACGAGCATTTATCAGCGTTACTATCTGTCAGGCCGTCATCGCGACTTGTGGTTCTATTGGGATGGGAAGCCGCTGATCCTCTGCAATCAGCGACCCGAGCATGATGCTACTTCTGGAAAGTATGTCAACAAGAATCCTCTCTACGATGCCGAAGCGGCCAATAATCCGCAGCATCCGCAACACTATAACGATACTTATACCTTGCAGGAGTTGAAGGATTATCCGAGTGACGTGAAGAAGTTCTTTACGATGAAGAATATGTGGTGGGGATATTACGAATGGTTTGGTCAGCGCTACGTGGGTACAGAAGACAACTGGAGTTTCGGATATCAGATGGATGACCGCAAGGTTTCTGATCTCACTTCTCGCCAGCGAGCATCCACTCACGCCGGAAGGTTGGAAGAAATGGCCGTTACTCCGGCTCAGCATCCCATTTCGATAACCGGTAAGTCGTGGCGCATCAGCACACGCGAACCCCAACTTGACGAGAAGGATTCGCCCGCTGAGGCTTATGTGCCCTGGTTGGGGCGTAAGGTGAAGAATCCCGAAGGGTATGGCATTTATTTCCAAGATCGCTGGGAGGAAGCTTTGGAAGTTGATCCCGACTTCATCTATATCAACGATTGGAACGAGTGGACGGCAGGCAAGTGGGACATCAAACCCGGCGAAGGGCCGCAGGACTTCTTGGGAAGAACCGAGAATACCTTCTATTTTGTCGATCAGTATAATTCGGAGTTCAATCGTACCATTCAACCCATGAAGGATGGTTACACCGACAATTACTATATGCAAATGGCCCAAAACATTCGTCGCTACAAAGGCGCGAGATCCATTCCTGAGTATTCGGGATGGACGAACGTCAAGATGGACGCAGGTTTTGAACAATGGAAACAAGTTGGCGGGCACTTCTTCGACACGAAGGGGGATACGTTCCACCGCGACCACAATGGTTACGCCGGTCGCCATTATACCAATACTACCGGGCGCAATGATTTGACTGTCGCCAAAGTGGCGGTTGACGCTCGCAACGTTTATTTCTATGTGGAGACGGCCGACAACATTACTCCTTATACCGATCCGCATTGGATGTTGCTTTTCATTGATGCCGATTGCAACCATTCCACCGGATGGTTCGGCTATGATTATATCGTCAATCTGCGTGTAAAGGATCATCGCACCACCGTTTTGATGTCGTATGATGCGAAGACCAAAGATTGGAAACCGGTTTGTGATGTGGCTTATCGTTGTGAAGGACGCCAAATGATGATTTCTCTTCCTCGCAAGCTACTTAAATGGAAGGGTGACCGCCTTACCTTCGACTTTAAGTGGGCCGACAATCCGCAGCAATTAGAATCGCCCATTTCGTTGTGCACGGATGGCGACACGGCTCCTAACCGCCGTTTCAATTATCGGTTTATCTGGAAGAAATAGCGACTGGATGATTTCCTTCCTTTTTGATGCCTGCATTCCTATATGATATAAATAAGGAGTGCAGGCGTTTTATTTTTTTGGGGAGTATGTGGCCCTTATTCATAGGCCGGCATTCCTCGACGAATCCAGTCCATCACACGGGCGGGAGCTTGTTCGTGTTTCAGTTGATGCTTCATGAAGTCCATGTAGGGGGCTACGTGTTCAAAGAACTTCCGATAGCCGGTGCAGAGGTAGTTCAGTCCGGGTTCGCCGTCGGCCGTTGTCATGAAACGGTTGCGAGGGCACTCGCCGTGACAGGCAAACAGGTAGGCGCAGTTGCGGCATTGGGTGGGAAGTTGCTTCAACTTGCCGGCGCCAAATTGTTTCTGTCGGTCGCTGTACATCATTTCGAGCAAGGTTTGATGGTGGATGTTGCCCAATTTATATTCAGGAAATACAAAGTGGTCGCAACTGTAGACGTCGCCGTTAAATTCCATGACGGCAGCATGGCCGCATGTTTCGGCCAGGGTGCAAACTCCGGGTGCGACGTTCATCCAATTGGCCAGGGTAGAGTCGAATAACTGGATGTAGTATTCCCCTACATCTTGGCGCACCCATTCGTCGAAAAGGGTGCAAAGAAAGTCTCCCCACTGCTCGGGTGTCACCGAAAATTCGGCCAGACGTTCTTCTGTTCCTTCCATGGGTGAGGCCAGTTGGCGACCGTCGGGGTGGGAGTAGTAGCGCTCCACCACAGGAGTGAACTGGATGTAGTGGCATCCGATGTCTTTAAAGAAATGATAGAACTCTAACGGATAGTCGGCGTTGTAGTCGTTCACCACGGCGAGGGCGTTCCACTCCACTTCAAAGCGATTAAGTAGATTCACACCGGTCATCACCTGTCTGAACGAAGGCTTGCCCGACTTGCTGCGTCGGTATTCGTCGTGGAACTCCTGCGGACCGTCAAGAGAAATACCAACCAGCCATCCCTCTTCTTTAAAGAATTTGCACCATTCCTCCGTCAGTAATGTTCCGTTGGTCTGGATGGCATTGTCAATGCGATGGCCGGCGGCATATTTGCGTTGCAGTTCCACCACGCGGCGGTAGAAGCTGAGCGGGCGCATCAGGGTTTCGCCGCCGTGCCAGGTGAAAAGCACTTCGGGCTGCGTTTGCATCTCAATGTATTCGCGTACGAACTTCTCCAGCAACTCGTCGCTCATCACGTGGCGCGAGATGTCGGGGTAGAGTTTCGATTTCTCGGTATAATAACAATAGGTACAAGCTAAGTTGCAGAGAGCGCCTACGGGCTTGGTCATGATGTAGACCGGGCGGGCGAAGGGAGTTAGGATGGATGGCATGGGCGAAGTGAAATAACAGTTGGAGTTGATGAATGAAAGGAGCGCTTTTGTGTCGCCCCTCGCAAAATTACAACAAAACGGCAAGGTCGACAAGTAAAGCGGCTGCTTTCTGTTTCCGCTTGTTTTCTTTAGGATAACTACAGGGGCGCAAAATCACACGTCCGGGGTGAGCCCCCGTTGAGTGGGGCAGTCATTCCTTCATAAGGTACTTTTTACCTGCAAAATTTTTCACCTCGTCATACC
>CALZOH010000190.1 GCA_945827465.1 uncultured Prevotellaceae bacterium | reverse complement strand
AAAGAAAGGCGCCTGCCGAAGCAGACGCCTAAACATTGAACTATGAAGAATTTTATTAAGCCAATTTACGGGCTCCGTCACCAATCACTACGTCAATAATGATGGGCTTCTTGCCAAACTTCTTCTGGAACTCTTCAACTACCACCTTGGTGAAGTTGTTGTAGAGCTCTTCGCTCACGAGGTTGATGGTGCATCCACCGAAACCGCCACCCATGATGCGGCTGCCGGTAACGCCCTGATGCTTGGCTACGTCGTTGAGGAAGTCAAGCTCTTCGCATGATACCTCATATTCCTGGCTCAAACCATAGTGGGTTTCATACATCATCTGACCTACGGTCTCGTAGTCGCCTTCTTCGAGGGCTTTGCAAACGGCCAAAACGCGCTCGCGCTCACCGATTACGTAGTGGGCACGCTTAGCATCTTCTTCGCTAACCTGAGAACGTACTTCGTCGAGCATTTCATAAGAAGCATCGCGCAGACTCTTCACCTCGGGGTGGAGCTTGTTGATGGCTGCAGCTACGTTTTCGCAGCTCTTGCGACGGTCGTTGTAGGGAGAACCTACCAACTCATGTTTTACGCAAGAGTTAACAAGAACGAGGCGATAGCCCTTCGGATTCCAAGGGAAGTAAGAGAATTCACCGCTGCGGCAGTCAAGGCGCATGAGTGAGCCGGCCTTACCGTGTACGCTGGCAAACTGGTCCATGATACCGCAGTTGCAGCCTACATACTTGTGCTCGGTGCGCTGACCAACGCGGGCCAATTCCATCTTCTCTATCTTGTTGTCGCCGAACATATCATTAAGAGCAAAGGCGAAGGTGCTCTCCAATGCTGCCGATGAAGACATACCGGCACCCAGAGGAACATCACCGGAGAAAGCTGTGTTGAAACCTTCAACGGGAACACCGAGTAACATCATCTCACGGCATACGCCGAAGATGTAGCGAGCCCAAGTAGCCTTCGGGCCCTTCTCGTCGTCAAGTGAAAACTCTACATAGTCTTTCAGGTCGATGGAGTAAGCACGTACTTTGCGGGTACCGTTGGCCTTGATTTCAGCCATGATGCCCTGCTGAACGGCACCGGGGAATACGAAACCGTCGTTGTAGTCTGTGTGCTCACCAATGAGGTTAATACGTCCCGGAGAAGCATATACTGAACCTGTGCTTCCATCGAAATGCTCAATGAAGCGACTTCTTACGTCATCTATTTTTAAGTTCATAATTAAAGGAAATGTTATGTGAATACTAAGGTGAAATGTCGATTATTCAGCTTTCTTTGATACGCGGCTGCCGATGAGTGCATAGAAGAGGATGTATGCAGCGCAGCAAAGTACAACTACGTAACTTGAAAGGAAGCTACCCGTGAGGTCGGCTACCAGACCCTGGAAAGGAACCAGGATGGCACCACCGAATACCATCGTCATGAACATACCGCTGGCAAACTCAGTATATTTGCCCAGACCTTCAACAGCCATGTTGAAGATACCTCCCCACATAATGCTGGTGCAAAGACCACCTAACACGAGGAAGAGGATACCCATAGGAACTTGAGAAGTGGTGAAGGAACCGGTAGAACCCTCGAAACCTACGATAGGAACCAACGTGTCGGTAGAAGCAAACATACCGATGAGCACGAATAGAATGACTACCGAAGCCAAAACCGTAACTTGGGCACGGCTGGAAACCTTACCGCCAATCAGACCGCCTACGAAACGGCCTACAAGCATCAACAGCCAATATACGCCGGCAATGGTGGCAGCAATACCCGGATCCATGCCGAAGCCGGGAGCAAGACCTTCAGCTACCTCCGTAGGAGTTGACAGATACTGAAGAACGTAGGTGGGAAGACCTACTTCAATACCTATATACAAGAAGATGGCCAAAAGACCGAGGTTGAAGTGACGATATTTGAAAGCACCCGTGGTAGCCTTCTCACCTTTATCAGTGGCGATGCTGGGCTCGGGAATGTTGGTAAGAAGCAATACAACGAATACTACGGCAAAAATACCCAAAGCAATAAACAATGCAGGAGTGGCATTGCTGATCTGTGCCTTACTGACGTCACCGATCATAGCACCTACCAGGATGGTCACAGCCGTTGCAGCCAAAGAGTTGCAGACACCACCGAACTGAATGAGCTGGTTACCCTTGTTGCCACCGCCGCCCAACGTGTTGAGCATCGGGTTAACAACGCAGTTAAGCATACACATGCAGAAACCGGCAATGAAAGCACCCATCAGGTAAACCGGGAAACTCTGAACACTTTCCCAACCTGATACATACTCCAGGAATACACCGATGAAACCGATGGCAATGGCAAAAAGAGCCGTTTTCTTATAGCCGATCTTCTTTAACAGAAGACCTGAGGGGATACCCATTAAAAGGTATGCACCGAAGTTGGCGAAGTTACCCAACTGGGCTGCAAAGTTGGATACGCCGAATTGATTCTTTACGATGACACCCATTGGATTGCAAAGATTGGTTACAAATGCAATCATGGCGAACAACAGGTACATCATGATAATTGGAATTACATTGGATTTGTTTGAATTACTCATAATAATTTATTTATTGGATTAATACTATTTTTCTTTGATGGATGATTATTCTAATCCGAACTTATACATCGTCTTCTGACGATAGGTTTCACCCGGTGACAATACTACAGACGGGAAGTAAGGATGGTTGGGGGAATCGGGAATGTGTTGAGCCTCGAAACATAGTGCACTGCGACGCGGGAAGGTGGCTCCGTGTTGGCCGGCGTACCCCGTGGCCCAGTTGTCTGAATAGAACTGAACACCCGGTTCGGTAGTATATACTTCCATGGTGCGGCCGCTGTTGGGCTCTACAATCTTGGCAGCAAAACTGAATTCTCCCGGTTCCTTCTTATTCAATACGTAGCAATGATCATAACCGGCTCCGTTGCGTGTCTGCTCGTCGTCGGCATCGATGCGTTCGCCTACTACGTGAGGTGTGGTGAAATCAAACGGAGTTCCGGCCACTTTACGGATTTCGCCCGTAGGGATCGAAGTTTCGTCAATGGGTACGTAGTAGTCGGCATTGATGGTGCAGATGGTGTTCATGGCCGAAGGAGTGGGATTGGCAATGCCGGCCAAAGAGAAGAAACCATGACTGGTCATGTTTACAATGGTTTTCTTGTCAGTCGTTCCTTCGTAATCGATGATGAGTTCATCATCGTTGGTCCAGGTGTACATCACGGTCATCGTCAGATTGCCGGGGAATCCTTCTTCGCCATCTTTCGACACATACTGTAGGGCCAGGCTGTGCTCATTGACTTGACGGGCATCCCATACGCGAGCATGGAATCCGGTAGGACCGCCATGCAAATGGTTGGGGCCGTTGTTGATGGCCAACGAATATTCCTTACCATCTAAAATGAATTTTCCTCGGCAGATTCGGTTGCCGTAGCGGCCTACCAAAGTGCTGAGGAAAGGTTCCGGACTGTTGATAACATCGTCGATGTTATCGTGACCTTGGATGATATTTGCCATATTGCCTGTTTTGTCAGGTACCATGATGCCGACAATGGCTCCACCGTAGTTGGTGATGGCAACTTCATGCCCCTTTGTATTCTTAAGAATGTAAAGGGCAGTTGCTTTACCGTCTATCTCCTTTTCAAAATCTTTAGGAGATAAACCGCAGAGATTGTTTTCTATTTCTTCTTTCATTTATAAATCTCTTTTAAGGTTATGGGGATTTTGTTGCAAATATAAGTCAAACGGCACATATTTGCAAATAAAAACCAAGAAAAATTAGTATTCTTACTCAAAAGAGAGGAAATCCGTAACGATATAGCTGCTTCCTCCTACGTAGATGAAATCATCGGCAGAAGCATCCTGCAGAGCCTGCGTGAAAGCAGCCCTAACGTTGGGATAAGTGGAACCTTTCAGTCCGAATTGTTGGGCCAGGTGGGCCAATTGGTCTTCGGGCATGGCTCTTTTAATCTGAGCGCGTGTGAAATAATACTGTGCGTTGTTGGGAAGCAACTTCAATACGGCAGCAACATCTTTATCGCCGACCATACCGAATATGATTCGGAGATGTTGGCAGGGTTGCGAAGTCAGTTGTCGACTAATATAGGCAAATCCGCCTTCATTGTGAGCCGTGTCACAAACTACGGTAGGATGCTCATGCACCTTCTGCCATCGTCCCTTCAAGCCGGTGAGCTCTGTTACTTGGCCAAACCCCGTCCTGATGGCTTCATCGCTGATGGCATAGCCTTTTTGGCGGAGTGCGGAAACAATGTGGAGCAGGGTGTTCGTGTTCTTTTCCTGACAAAGTCCGCCCAACTCTCCATATAAAGTGCCGAGTGAGTGGGTGTGATAGATTCTACCGCCACTTGTGAAATCAGGTTCGGAAGTGATGACCTCTTGGCTATCTTCGGCAAATACAATCGGAGCATGGAATTGTTGGGCCTTTTCTTCAAAGATCGGACGTGTTTCCTTGGTGGCTTCTCCAATGATGACGGGCGTATCTTGTTTGATGATTCCGGCCTTTTCGGCAGCAATAAGAGCCGGCGTGTGGCCTAAATATTGGGTGTGGTCCAAACTGATGTTGGTGATGACCGAGAGAAGAGGGTGAATGACATTGGTACAATCCAACCGACCGCCTAATCCAACTTCAATAACGGCGATATCTACTTTTTGTTCTTTGAAATATTCAAAGGCCAAGGGGGTAGTCAACTCAAAGAATGAAGGTTGGAGTGATTCGCAGAAAGTGCGTTCGCGTTGGATGAAATTGGTGATGAAAGCGGCTTCTATGAGTTCCCCGTTGATGCGGATACGTTCACGAAAAGACTTGAAGTGAGGAGAGGTGTATAGGCCTACGCGCAGTCCTGCACTTTGCAAGATGGCAGCTGTAGTATGAGCGCAGGAACCTTTTCCGTTGGTTCCTGCAATATGTATGGTGGGATAATAAGAATGAGGATGCCCCAGATGTTCGTCCAGGGCATAACTATTATATAATCCTTCTTTAAATCCGCCATCTCCTATATTTTGGAATAGAGGGATGCTTTCAATATAGCGAATGGCTTCTTGGTAGTTCACTAATCAAAGAACGTTTTGAACTTCTTGAAAATCTTTTTCCGCTGTTCTTCATCGGGAACAAAGTTATCGCTGTCCTTAACGGCTTCAAGGTGTTTCTTCTCATCGTGAGTGAGGGTCTCAGGAATGTAAACACTGATTTTTACCACTAAGTCTCCTGTTCCGTAACCATACCCTTGTACTGAGGGTAATCCTTTGCCGCGCAGGCGGAGAACTTTTCCTGGTTGTGTGCCTGGTTCAATCTTAATTCGGGCTTTTCCATCTAAAGTAGGAATGGTAACGGTATCTCCCAAAATAGCTTGTGGAACGGATAAGAGCAAGTTATAGATAAGGTCATTGTCATCACGAATAAATGTGTCGTGTTCCAATTCTTCAATGATAACTTGAATATCGCCGGGAATGCCGTTGCGTCTGCCCATATTTCCTTTTCCGGGAACATTTACAATCATATCATTGCATACGCCGGCGGGAATTTTGATTTCAACGACTTCTTCACCTCTAATTACGCCTTCACCTTGGCAATGGTGACATTTGTTCTTGATGATTTGTCCTTCGCCTTGGCAATGCGGACATACCGTTTGGGTTTGCATCATGCCGAGGAAACTTTGATGAACCTTATTGACATAACCGGTTCCGTTACAGTTGGGGCACGTAATCTTTTCGGAATTTCCTTCACATCCACTTCCGTGGCAGTCGGGACAAGTAACGTATTTCTTAACTTTGATTTTCTTGGTAACTCCCGTGCTGATTTCTTCAAGAGTGAGCTTGATGCGTACTCTTAAATCACTTCCCCTGTATTGTGCCGGCTGAGCCTGTTGGCCGCTAAATCCTCCAAATCCGCCGAATCCTCCAAATCCGCTATGGCCGCCAAAGATGTCACCGAACATGGAGAAAATGTCTTCCATATTCATGCCTTGTCCATTGAAACCGGCTGCGCCATTCAGTCCTTCGTGTCCAAATTGGTCATATTTGGCTCGCTTTTCCTTATCGTGGAGCACTTCATAGGCTTCGGCCGCTTCTTTGAATTTCTCTTCGGCTTCTTTATTGTCTGGATTGCGATCGGGATGATACTTGATCGCTAATCTTTTATATGCTTTCTTGATTTCTTCTTCAGTAGCATTTTTTGCTA
>CALZOH010000189.1 GCA_945827465.1 uncultured Prevotellaceae bacterium | reverse complement strand
AGATTCCTCTACGTCTCGTGGGCTCGGAGATGTGTATAAGAGACAGCTGTTGTTGGAGAAATCGAGTTGATTTGGCAGTGAAAAGTCTTTTTGAAGACGGTTTTGTTGAAAAGCCCGCCAATCCAAGAAAAGACTTTCTTACACTGTCATCTCCTGCTAACGTCTTTCCACAAGTCCCAAAAGTGGCATACTGCCTCGCTGCTTCATCGGGCAGACATACAGGGACAGATTGGAGTAGGACTTATGTAGCAGATGAGAGCGGTGTTAGGAGGTTGACTCCATTAGAGAGTGAGCGTTTGCAAGGATTTCCTGATAACTGGACTCTCGTTGCGAATATGCAAGAAGATAGTGAAGAGATAGACACCTTGCGTTATACTGCGGTAGGTAATGCCGTGTCCGTTCCGGTGATAGAATGGATTGCTGAACGTATTTATCTTAATCTAATACGTAAGAGCAAAGTCCGTTCAAAAGAGGGAATTATAAGTTATAATCCTCATACTAAGAAAGCAAAGCCGTTGGACTTAGATTTACTTTCTATTGACTTTTCAATTGCAGATATATCGTTCAAATGGGCAAAGGCCGGTTTTGCTAGTTTTGAAATGCAGTACCAAGTAGAAATTCCTCCTTCCCCCAAAAATATAGTGGAGTCTGAACTTTTTCCTTTGATTGAAAGTACAGCTTCTCAAAAGTATTATTTAACTTCAAATGCTGCTACTGGAATATTGAGACGTGTAGACAAACAAGGCCGAACCTTGTTCGCTCCTCTACGCAACGCATTAGAAAGGGAAGCCGCTAAATTACAGCTATGAGTAAATTCGCTTCACTCCGATTAGGCAAGACAAGTGTAGAGGACATCCGTAAACTTGTCAAGTTATCTCCCGGCATACGAAAAAGTGATGTAGTTATCAGCGTCAAGTGTACTCAGGTTCCACAAGAGTTTGAGGTTGGAACTTATGTTTTTATTTGGCTTGGTTCTGATAATAATAAAGGAATACCGACCGAGTGGAAACAGGGTTATCAAGCTATCGGAAAATTACAACACATTAATCGAGGGGAAAAATTTAATGATGAAAGTACAAGCGATATATCTATAGAGTACATTTTTGAAAATACTTTCAATCGCTTGGATATATTGAGTACAGCGCCTAAAGCCTATTATCTTTGTTCAGCTCTCCCTGTAATTGGTCTTGATGATCACTCCAATCAGACCATTCGACTTTTTAACGAGGCCGAAGAAAGATGCGATATAAAGGCCTTTTTCTCTATCCTTACCACGCTCAACTCATCTTTTCAAAATGATGCGTTAAAAATAGATGCCTCTTGGGGTGAATATCTCGGTTGGAAGCCATCTGGCGACATTATCGAAAATAAACAAGAGTTGGAGAACAAAGTACGCGATAGCTTCGCTCATTTCGTGAGTCTTGTTAATCTCCATACATCCGACTTCTCAGACTATATCGATATGTTCGAGAAAACATTGTCTCCCTACATCGCTAAACTCGACGTAGGCTATAACAATGTTTTCCAAATAGTTGATTATGACCAATACAATGCCATTCTCGACCGTTTGCAACATAATTTTGTCGAACTCGCTTATTTGGCGAAAGAGCGCGAGAATAGCGGTAACAAATACATGGTTTGGACAACGCATCGTTACTACCGCAATTTCTTGAGTATTCTTGCGAGTGCTAACTTCCGAGCAAATATTGAAAATCAGAAAAAGCGTACTGTGCAGATAGAAGCCTCTGCCGTATCTCAATCATTACGCGATTACCTCCGTGCCATGCGGACGAAGCCGTTCCTTTTGCTCGCAGGTATTTCCGGCACTGGCAAGAGCCGAATCGTCAAGCAGCTCGCCTATAAGTCGTGCCCCGACAACGCCGAACTTCGTAAAGATACAACGTCGCCCGGCAACTATTGTCTTATCGAGGTGAAACCGAATTGGCACGACAGCACGGAACTTCTCGGCTATCGCAGTCAGATCGGAACCAAGCACTATGTGCTGACATCGTTTATCAGGTTCCTTGTCAAGGCCATGCTTTACAGCGATACGCCTTTCTTCGTCTGCCTCGATGAAATGAACCTTGCCCCGGTGGAGCAATACTTCGCCGAGTTCCTGAGCGTATTGGAAAGCCGAAAGAAGAAGGACGGCCATATCACGAGCGAAGCCTTGATAGAGGCCGATGTGTTCAAAGAGTTTGAGGGGCAGCTTACTGCCGAACTATTCGGACATGAATCTTCCTCTACGGGCGATTACGATGCACACGCCACTTCCGACCCGACTCCGAGATACGGCAAGGAAAACGAAGTCTACGAAACCCTCAAAGCCGAGGGTCTGCGCATCCCCGAAAATCTTATCGTCATCGGCACGGTCAATATGGACGAAACCACCCATCAGTTCAGCCGCAAGGTGATTGATCGCGCAATGACTATCGAAATGAACATCGCCGATGGCGAAGCTCCTTTCATGTCGTTCTTCGATGATTACGAAGAACTCGCCTACGTAGATAACCCTCTCGGCAAAGACCTTTTCATGCCTAAGTTCGTATCCGCTGACGAAGCACTCGTGGCAATGGACGAGGAAGACCGCCAGTTCCTCAAAGATGAACTGCCCGGCAAACTCGCCGCGCTCAACCGCGCCTTGAACGGCACACCGTTCAAGATTGCTTACCGTGTGCAGAACGAATTGATTCTATATTTCGCCGCGCTTCGCGCCGACTCGCCCGATGTCGAGAAAGAGAAACTTCTCGCCACGGCTATAGATTCAATTCTTATGATGAAAGTATTGCCGCGCATCGAGGGCGATGTCGACCTGCTCAAGGAGCCGCTGAAAGCGTTGGCCGACTATACGGCCTCATATCCGCAGTCAGCGGACAAAGTCAAGGAGATGGCAGACAGGCTCGACCGGGGCCAGTTTACTTCGTTCTGGCCGTAAACGTCACCGCGTATGGACGTTCTCAGTTTTATCAGCACCGACAAGCGCGTGAAGATACAGGCCGCGACAGCCGCCGACAACGGCAGACTGTGGCGGAGATTCCGCACCCGTGTCGGCTCTACCGAGACCGCCCTGACATACTGCGATTACCGTTCATCCTTGTCCGGCACGCTCTCGCTCGCCGAGCCTACTGCATCCGAGCCTTCCGAAGTCGGAGAACCCGACAGTACGGCGTGGCTCGTACTGCCGCCCGTTTTCTACGAAACAGCCATCTATAATTTCTCGCTCCAGTTCACCGGGCTTGCCGAGCCGCCAAGCATTGTGCATCGACTCAAGGAGGTGCAGGATATGTTTACTGCCGTGAAAATCGGTGATAGCGATTGGCTTCTCGCCGCCTCGCTCGATTTCATCAACGAGCCGGGAGTGTTCGACCTTTCGTTCCGCTACCGTCCGAAAGGCGAGAAGGAACGCACCGACACACTTTCATTCCGCGTAGTGTCGCCGAAACTTGACACAAAGGAGGACTACAATTATATACTGGCCGACATCAACCGCGAGTATAACGATATAATCTACAAGTATCTATCAAAGACCTTGCAGACCCTGAGTCTCGATGGACGGAGCAGCAACGATGATGTCTGGCTCTCAATCTTCCGCGAGGTAATAGACGGCTATATCAAAGCCGTCACTTACATTGTCAACCGTCCGCACCTGCGCGAAACCCGCGATGTGCGGTTCAGCAAGCCGGAGCGCATCAAACGCTGGACTCCGCAGATGGCTCGGCTGTATGCCGAGCGTAAGGCAGAACAGACGCTTGAAACCGCTTATTTCCGGCACGAAATAACGGAAAACACCAACAATACACGAGAGAACCGCTTCGTAAAATTCACGCTCGAACGCATAAGCCGCAGACTCGATGTAATCTTCCGTCAGCTCAAAGCAAAGGCCGAGCAGAAAGGGAGCGAGATCGCGCAGAGCGAAATTGCCGAACTCGACAATTACCAAAGCCGACTACGCAAGCTCGCCCTGAGTCCGTTGCTCCGCAACCTGCGCGGCGAACCGCTGCACAGCGAAAGCATGGTGCTTCAAAAGCGCACCGGCTACGCTCAGGTTTACCGCTATTGGCTCATGCTACAAAAGGGCATCGAGCTGTTCGAGGGGAGCAACAACATCGGCGTGCGCCCGGTGTGGGAGCTGTACGAATTATGGTGTTTCCTGAAAATGCGCTCTATGGTCGCTGAAATCCTCGGCCTTGACTTCGCCAATCCCGAAGAAATCAGAGAGGAACCGATGGTAATGCTCGAACCGTTCAGCGACTCGACCGCAGAACACACCGTCCGCTATTTCTACGGCGAGGACGAGGTGAGGCTGTATTATCAGCACACCTTCAACCGCCGCAGCGGTGATGTGCATACAGCCACAACCGACAACCGCCCCGACATCGTGCTTACCGTGCGTAAACCCGACGGCTTCGAGCTGACATATCTTTATGATGCGAAATATCGCGTCACCGATGATGACCGACTTTCCAAAGAGGACGCCGATGAAATCTCCGACCTCAATCAGACAGGCGCAGACTATCCTCCTTCGGATGCTATCAATCAGATGCACCGCTACCGCGATGCCATCTACTACGGGCAGAAACGCGAGAACCGCTACGGCTACGCCGCCAAAGAAATCATCGGTGGCTACATACTTTTTCCCGGTCGCGGCGATGACGAGAGCATAAAGAAACGCTACTACTACCGAAGTATCGAATCGGTCAACATCGGGGCATTCCCCTTGTTGCCCGACCACACCAATCCTGCCGGAGAGGGCACTTTGCTCCATCAGCACCTTGTGCAGATACTCACCGCGCCTGTCGCCATCGACCTTGTGAAAGGGGCGATACCGCAGAGAGGCTTGCAGTATAATGTCGCCGATATGCCGGCGTCCGAAGACCTCGTGCTTGTCGGCTATTATAAGACAGAGCAACTTCCTGTCATAAAGGAACAGATGTTGTACTATGTTCCGGCGGCACTCGGCAAAGGCTCCATCAACCTCGTGTCGGGCTTCGAGAAAACCAAATATCTTCTCTTGCACCACGACAGCGAGCGACTGCTACTGCGTCTTAAAGGCGATGGCCCGAAGTTCTACCCGAAACCTGCGCTCGAAGCCCTCGGCTTCTCGCCCTCCGGTGACTATTACCTCGGCTTCGAGATAATAGACTTCACCCCCGTTCCCGATATTGACCCCAACGTCTACGAACTGGAACGCAAAGGCAAATATGCCTACGTTCCGTATTTCACTACCATTGATAAATTAACTTGATACTTCTATTTGTCTTATGCTTGGTGCGTTAGTCTCATTCTTACTTGTATACGCAATATATGCCTTCATTGATTGGTTACGTAGTTCAAAAAAGCCATTCAAGCCTGAAGTAACTTACCATAAGAAAATTGCTCGGTCTATTTGGATTTATTGCGTTTTCTTGATTGCAGTTGCAATAACTATGGTAAGTTTTACTGACTTCAACCGTGATAGATTTTATCGCCCAATGTATGGGCAATACAAAGGATGGTATTTTCCTAACGGTTACTATTCTGATTTACGGATTGGAGACATTCGTGATAAGGTCGAAATTGAAAATAGACGACACTTTATTCATACTCCAATTTTTATGGGACGCCATTGGGAGGAACTTCCTAATGAAGAACCTGATGAGCCTTACAATCATATCCTGCATGCCTTTCATACATATGATTCGGATAATAGTTCAAAATCTTTTGGAAGAGGTATTATTCTTCGAGTATATGATTTGGATAATGAAACCGCAGACTCGCAGGGAAATGAGAGATCTGTATATCAGCGCATTACAAATTCCTTCGTTTCTGATTCATCTTTTTTTCAACTTTCTAATAACTTTGCTCCATACACTGCTATTGAAACAGCGACATACGCCACTATTTCTGTAGGAGATGATTCGCCAACCCTTTTTAAGAAACATCTCACTATTTTTGCAAATAATCGCGCATATGAACTTAACTTTTATGTCGACCAAGAAGTAGAACGTCCGGCAGACTCCAATACTTTCGACTTTTTAGATGCCGAGTTTATTAAGGATGCAAAGGAATTAGATCTCCATTCATACAATGAATGGAAAGAACAAGAGTCGCAGTATCTGATTAACTTAAAATTTAAATGTGGAATATTTATCCTTTTATACATTTTCTGTATTATTGGGGCGATTTATTTCGCCGTCCGTTACTATAAGAATATAGGT
>CALZOH010000188.1 GCA_945827465.1 uncultured Prevotellaceae bacterium | reverse complement strand
AAACTCGATTTTTATGAATGATTTTGAAAATTTCTCTCCCATCTGGTAGGCATCGAGAAGGGCCAAAAATAAACCACTTTGATAAAAATTTTTTCTCCCTCAAAGGGTAGCCATCGAGAAACGCCAAAAATTGCGGGTTGAATGATATTTTTTTGTCCCTCAAGGGGTAGAGCACGAAAAATCGGTTTTTATGCGCTTTTCTCGAAAATAATTTGTTTTCGGCTCAAAATTGGCGTATCTTATCAGTTGTTGAAAGAACGAGGCTCCAAATTGGCGCAGATTTTCGCCTGTGGCATCAAAATTGATGCCGCTTTCGGGAGCGGGATTTCTGCTGTGGCATCAAAATTGATGCCATTTTGATTACCTCCTCACTTATTCCCAGTAGGCTCGGCCATTTAGCAAGGTGTTTTTGAAAAAATCCTCTAATAATTTGTTGCTGCGCGGGAATCCGTTTATTGCCCCTTCACTTACTCCATGTTTGAAAGCCATTTTGTGAACCCCCTCAAAAAGATTTCCTTATCTAACCCACGTTTGAAGTCCGTTTTGTCAACCTATCTGTCGAAAATTTCGCCTCAATCTCTTACAGCAACTTTCGGAGCCGAAAAACGACACATTTCCCGAAACTTTTTTCAAAAAATGTTCTCACCCCTCTACCGCACGTTTTCGGACAAAAAACGGAAGCACTTTTTCAAAAAAGTTTCCTACTCCTATACCGCAAGTTTTTTCGGGCAAATCTAAACACCAATCCCGAAAAAACATAAAAAAATAGCGTCTGCCTCGTTTTCAGAAGCAGACGCTATATCTTTTCAGGTATTCAATTGTAGACCAAATCGTTCAGGACGATTTCTTCGGCTCGACTGCGGATGCTGTTCATCCGTCCGACCCATTCCATTTGATTCTCGGCCTTCAGCTTTTCGGTCACGCCTTCGGCTTTCTTCATCTGCTCGACCAGCCGGTCGAACATTTCCTCAGCCGCTTCGCCAATCTCCTTTAGATGGGCTTCCAACTTTCCATCGAGAAACATTCCGGTATAGATTCCGTTTCTGTGCTCACGCAGATACCGATGACGCATTTTTGCAAATCTGTTGTACATATTTTTTCCTCCTTACGCATACGCGATGTAAATCAAGTAGTTTCCGTTCCCGAGGCTCTCCGCCCAGATATTCACCGCTGTGATATCGTCATCACGGTTATATCGTTCAAGACGGTGCGTCAGATCTCGCTCAAGGTAAATGCAGTCGGCGTTGGCGGTTGTCGGGTTGTCCCAGCAATCCACCGCCGTCGGGTCGATTTCAAGCCCGATCTGGAGCGCATAGGTCCTTGCAAAGTCAATCCAGTAATTGACATCGAACTCTGCTTTCGGCGGCTCTGTGACGCTCTCAGACGGGGTTTCGACGGTTTCCGGTATCTCTGTTGGCTTATCCTCTTTAATCGTTTCTGTGGGTATTTCCTGCGTTGTCGCTGGCTTCACTGTCGTTTCTGTCTCGACCAGCTCAACAGGTACTCCCGTCGTTGTTTCGGCAGTAGTTTCCGGTGCAGGTTTCCGCTCCGATCGCTCAATAATAATCGGCGCGGACAGTTCCTCTTTCGGAGTCTCGATGACCGTTTCAGCTTTCTGGGGAGCGGTCTCCGTCGCTTCCTCCGGTGCTGCCGTTTCTGTAACAATCGCTTCTGCCGTCGGATCGTTTTGCATACTTGACAAGATTTCCGTAGGCTTTACCGCCGCACACGCGCTCATCATAATCGCCAGCAGCAGGATGATGATTTTCTTCATGGCTTTCGCCTCCCTTCGCGTATATGGTAGCGAAAAGCAAAAGAAAACACCAATGTGCAAAAATCGGATTTACAGATTTGACGGGGATGGTATCTTGTGAGTGTATTCGGTTGTCAAGGAACAGCGAAGGTTGGGCCCTTCACTTGTTCCCACTGAGAAGCCCGAATCGTACACCCATTTCGGAAAAATAATTTTGAGAAAAAGAAAAAGCCATATCCGAAATTGATCGGAAAGGGCTGTCAGCGTATGCATTAATACACTATTTCCAAGAGGTAACTTTTACCTCTTGGAGGACGGAAGCTTCACCCGCCGCCCATGTGCCCAATTTGAGCACATGGAACTTTAGGCGAATTCTTTGATGCTGCTTTCCAAGGGGAAAAATTTTCCCCTTGGAAAGCAAGGTATTCCTCCTCCAAGACCTCAATTTGAGGACTTGGAAGATTACAGGTACGGGGTAAAATTTACCCCGTACCAAAGAGCCAGCTAAGCAGTAAGATATCAAATTGATAACTTACTAAAATCGAGCCGACGAAAAGAGGTAGTTCCTCAATTTGAGAAACTACCAAAAGGCCTGGCAAGTGGTAAGTTCTCAAATTGAGAACTTACCAAAGATCAATAACGAAAATTGGTAGTTGGTCAAATTGACCAACTACCAAAATCGAAACCTTGTACATCGAGTTGGTAGAAGGTAAAAATTACCTCGTACCAGATTCCGTTTTTACTGTGGTTGTAAAAGGACAATTTGCCCTTTTACAAGATCGCCCTGCCATCGGAAACGCACTTCATCAATCCATCCATGGTACGGGATGTCGAGAAAAGATGCTCAACATTAAGTGGTCATTTTGACCACTTAAAAGCCGAGTCTTTTAGTAGGGAGGCAAAACTAACTGTCCGTGGCATTGTCTTATCAAGCAACGAATCTGTGAGCACAGATTCACGTGCATGTCAGCGACGCAGTCTCGACGACAAGCACTGAACTTTGTGCCCAAAGTTCACTTGTCAGGGAATCCCCTGAGACCCTGCAGGCTAATTTAGAGTGAAACAGTAACATCGATACTGGCAATTTCTCGATAAATTCTTTCCTTATAAAAAAAGAACAAGTTCCAAAATCTATTCTTGTTTTCCCAATACTCATCTTTTGCGGTTCCAAAAATATCACGAACAGTATACGCTAATGCCCAATCAGCGATTTGAGTTACCATCTTAATATGGGTCATATCTATTTTGTGTATTATTTTAGAATAATTCTCTGAAAACCAGATGTTTTCATCCCACTGTCTATTTGCCCTAAACGCTTCAAATGATTTTTCAAAGCACTTTCTATATATACTGCAAATGTTATCTGCAAGCTGAATCAGTTCATGTTCCTTACTGTCAGCGAAATTTATATCTATGCTTTTGTCAGCAAATGCTTGATTATACTCGGCCTCATATCCGATTAACCGATCATGATAGATTTCAATTTCACTGACGTTGATTCCGTGCTGATGCTTTAAGCATAGCAATAGTTCCCCTAAAGCTGTCATGTTAACATAGTTCACAGTTTTTTTACAAGAATATGCTTCATATACCAAAGGAAAATCATCATAAAACAAATCTTGAAGCATTTTAGTTGCGAACAGTATATAAGGATTGTTTGAGTTTCTATCTAATTTTTCATATGGGAAAGAACAAATATATTCCAAAAAGGCCTTTTTGGACTCTTCTGTATTATGAGCTACTGCTTCACAATAGTGCAAGAATAATTCGTCTTTTTCGCAAGATAAGGCACTTACATACTTATAGAACAGTAATGGTTCTTTTTCTTGAAAAGGTCTTCCAAGTATATAAACAGAAACAAGCGTGGATAGATAAAAGATTTTATCATAATTGCAAATGTAGAAATGTTTGTCATCTAATATGTTAGTGATAAAGAATTCAAGAGCACGATTGTTCTCTCTCTTCATTAAATCAGAGCCTTTTACTTCCCCTTCAAATCCAAATTGATTTTTGAACGCACAGTATTTTTGCAATAGTTCGTGTTCATCATTTTCATCTTTGACAAACACGCCGCCTAAAACAAAATGGCGTTGCCCGTCATTGTATAGCGACCCATTCTTGTTGGGCATAACACAGCCGGAATATCCGGATTCATCAAAGAACAGTTTCATTAGATGATTCTCCTCAACCAATATTACCCCACAACCAGCTTGTTTGTCTTCTTCAAATACTTCGCCGGGATCGGATGATTCAGCTTCCAAGTGATGTTCATCGGTTTCTCACCGTCGTGCTTCACATAGTTCGCTGTACCGAGATAGGTATAGGCGGCAGCACTACCGGAAATACGATCCGACTTGAATTCGCGGACGAACAGCAGAACACGGCTGCCTTTCTCGCGGTGATGTATGTAGCGCTGACCGGTGGGAGAATCCGCCGCCGTTGTGCTCTGGCTCTGCCAATGGAACAGCTCGCTGTTGATGGAATAATCGTTGTACATTGTGGTCGGTGAGTAGTCCTTGTCAGCCTTATTCAAGGTTACAAAGAACACATCAATATTCTTTTCCGGCAGCCATTTCACGCCCTCACGTACGGTGGACGGCTTCATGAAATCGAGCGCCACAAGAAGCTGGTCACGGGTATATGTACAATGTAAATCCAGCGGACAGTCGAAACCGACATTTACAGGTTTGTCGATGAAGTCAATGTGGTCGTAATTATATTGCAGCAGATCTATCAGTTCACCAAGAAGAATCGGACTATCAGCCAGTGCGTACAGATTCTCAAGCACTTCATCGCTGTTCCAATCATCTGCTGCTTTCAGCCAAACGGAAACATAGAACATTTGCATCATGCGTTGCTCTATCGGAGAAAGCTTTGAAAAGTCAGTGTTGTCGATGTTAGGAAGAATGTTCAGCAAGAACTTAATGAGACGACGCGAATCAATGGTGCAGAGACGTTCAAACGCCTTTTGCATCGTTTCTTCCAATGGCTCTGAGAAATCGTTAATCACGTCAGCACGTGCACAGAGCCGAGAGAACGTATCAAACTTATAGATTTGTCGCGGGTCGATGTGATAATAATCCAAGAAGTTTGCCAGCGTAAGCTTCAAACCGGTATCTTCCTCAAAGGATGCAATGCGCATCACCAGACCAGCGCTGTTTCCGTAGGATGCCCGGATATTGTCGAGTATGTATTTGGCCGCCTTTTTCTCAAGCTGAACATAACATCCCTTCGGCAGGGAAATGAAACCGTCCTTGATCTCACGGGTCACACTGCGTGTAGTGTTAGAAAGTAGTGCGGCGAACTTATCTTCAAAATTATACTTGCGGTTTGCCTGACCAATGAAGTCGAGAACGGTCAGACATTCCTTATCTTCAGATAGGCGGAGGCCACGGCCGAGCTGCTGCAAGAAAACGGTCAACGACTCGGTTGGGCGCAAGAATAGAACGGTGTTGACTTCGGGAATATCGACACCTTCGTTATAAATATCAACGACAAAGATGAAGCGGACGTCGCCAGAAACAAGGCGGTTCTTCGCTTCTTTTCTTTCTTCATCTGGGGATTTTCCGGTTAAGAACATGGACGGAATGCCGTGAGCATTGAAGTAGTCGGACATGAATTCTGCGTGCTCAATGGTAACGCAGAAGCCGAGTCCCTTTACATCGTCAATATCTGTCACATATTTGAGCAGTGATGACGCAACCAAATCTGCACGACGATTGGCCATCATGCCACTGAGCGTATAAATACGTGACAATTCGCCCTTGTCATATCCGCCGTTTGCCCATTTGAGCTTGTCAAGATCAACCGTGTCGGTCACACCAAAATACTGGAACGGGCATAGCAGTTTGCGGTCAATGGCTTCCGGCAGACGAATTTCGGCAGCAATACGATTATTGAAATACGGCAGGATGCTCTTGCCGTCCATACGTTCCGGGGTAGCTGTCAAGCCAAGTAGAATCTTCGGATTGTAATACGAGAGAAGCTTTTGATAGGTAGGAGCCGCTGCGTGGTGGAACTCGTCAACAATGATATAGTCATAAAAATCCGGCGAGGTTTTCGAGGTGAAATCCTGCGAGTTGAAGGTCTGAATCGACATGAACAGATTATCAACGCTGTCCGGCTTGTAGCTGCCGACAAACATTTCGCCGAAGTTAGCATCCTTCAGCACCGCACGAAAGGTATAAAGGCTCTGCTTGAGGATTTCCTCACGGTGTGCAACAAACAACAGACGACAGGGACGATCGGCATTTTGCTTGCGGAAATGCTTGTAATCCAACGCGGAAATGACCGTCTTGCCGGTACCCGTCGCGGCAACAACGAGGTTGTGATAATATCCGCGCACATTGCGCTCGGCATCGAGCTTGTCCAAAATCTCCTGCTGATAGGAGTAGGGCTGAATATCCATCGTGTAGATCCTGTCTCTTATACACATCTCCGAGCCCACGAGACGTAGAGGAATC
>CALZOH010000187.1 GCA_945827465.1 uncultured Prevotellaceae bacterium | reverse complement strand
CTTGTGTCACTCGGCACTCAAGTGAGGCAAGAATACTTTTACTCTTGTGTCACTCTCGACAGGAGTGAGTTTTTCTTATTACCAAACACGTCTCTCTTGGGGGGCAAGAGAGACGTGTTGCGGTTTTGAAAGGGCCGGGTTTATTTTTTCAATTCCTCGAGCAGATGGGCGATGGCTTGTTCGGGCGATGAGACTTGCTCGGCCAACTTGACGAACTTGCTGCCTACGATGGCTCCGGCGGCATAGCGCTGCGCGGCTTGCAGGGTGGCACGGTTGGAGACACCGAAGCCGATGAGGGTGGGATTGCGCAGCTGCATGTCGTGAATGCGTTTGAAGTAGGCCAAGGTCTGCTCGTCGTAGCTTTGTTGGGCTCCGGTGGTGGCGTTGGTCGATACTTCATAGATGAATCCGTTGGTGTGACGGTCGATGAGTCGGATGCGCTCTTCTTCGGTTTCGGGTGTGATGAGCATGATGATGTTCAGTCCGTACCGGTCGGCGATGGGTTTATAGTCTTTGAGATATACGTCGAAGGGGAGGTCGGGAATGATGGCTCCGTCGATGCCGCACTCCTGACAGCTTTGGCAGAAGTGCTCGAATCCGTATTGATAGAAGACGTTGAGATAGCCCATCAGGATGAGGGGGATGTGGATGGTGGGGCGCACGTGTCGCAGTTGGTCGAAGAGCTTTCGCAGGTTCATGCCGCCGCGAAGGGAGCGGGTGGAGGCTGACTGTATGGTTGGTCCGTCGGCCATGGGGTCGCTGAAGGGTACGCCGATTTCTACCAGGTCGATGCCTGCTGCCTGCAGGGCTTGCAGTGTGGGCAGGGTTGAGTCGGGCGTGGGGTCGCCTGCGCAGAAGTAAATGGACAGGATGCCCGATTGTTTTTCTTGAAAGAGTTGATTGATTCTATTCATATATATAATGTATTTGTTTTTTGATGATTTTAAAGGGCTGCTTGGCCCAATGTTTGAAGAAATTGTTGCAGTCGGTGGATGCTCTTGATGCCCGGTGCAGTTTCAAATCGGCTGTTGAGGTCGATACCTGCCATTCGGGGATGGCGCAGGGCGAGGATGTGGCTCACACTGTCGGGCCCCAGTCCGCCGCTCAGTAGGAAGGGAGTGGTGCCGGTGTAGTGGTCGAGCAGCGAGTGGTCGAAACTTTGGCCGCTGCCGCCTACTCCGGGCGTGGGGGTGTCGAAGAGGAAGTAGTCGGCTGCCCCTTCGTAATGACGGGTCAGTGCCACGTCGGCTGCACTCTTCACCGAAAAGGCTTTGATGACGCTCAGCCCGGTTGCCTCACGCAGGGAGCGGCACTGCCGGGGCGTTTCGTGTCCGTGCAACTGCAGCAGTTGCAGGCCGAAGAGGCTGATGCGGGAGAGGATGAAGGATTCGTCAGCATTGACAAATACTCCCACGCGTTGTTGCCGCTCGGGTAGGTAGTCGGGCCTATGGTCAACATATCGGGGCGACGGAGGATAGAAAATGAAACCCATCCAGTCGATGTTGAGTTGTTCGGCCAGTCGGATGTTGACGGCATCGCTCATGCCACATACTTTTACGATCATGCCTCGAGTTCTTGAATGAGTTGTTGCAAGGCCTGGGCGGGTTGCTCGGCCTTCATGAACTGTTCGCCCATGAGGAAGCCTTCGTAGCCGGAGGACCGAAGCAGTCGGAGGTCTTCTGCCCGGCTGAGGCCGCTTTCGGAAATTCTGACGAAGTTGTCGGGTATGAGTGCCGAGAGGCGGAACGAGGTGTTGATGTCGGTGCGGAAGGCATGCAGATTGCGGTTGTTTACTCCGGCAATGGTCACATACTCCGTGTCGAGATAGTCCACCTCACGCTCTTCATGAATTTCGAGCAGTACGTCGAGTTCCAGTTCCTTAGCCCGTCGGCCTAACAGGCGGCATTCGGCCGGAGTGAGGCAGGCGGCAATGAGCAGGATGGCGTCTGCGCCTATCGATTTGGCTTCAAACACCTGATATTCGTCAATGGTGAAGTCCTTGCGCAGGATAGGCTGTTCCACCAAGGGGCGAACCGCCTCGACGAAGGCATTGCATCCACCAAAATAGGGCTCGTCAGTCAAGATCGAGAGGCCGGCAGCACCGGCGCGGGCATAAGCAGGCACGATGTCTTCAGGACGTGCCTCGCGGTGAATCCATCCCTTCGATGGCGACTTGCGCTTGAATTCGGCAATGATGCCCGTCGGGCTCTTGCGGAGCGCTTCGGCCAGTGAGCGGTGAGGTGTGCCGGCCTCCATGAGCCGTTCCACCCGGGAGTAGAGTTCATGGGCCGGAACATTCTCCATGACCGCTTGTAGGTCGTGACGCTTGCGTGCCGTGATTTCTTCTAATATGGTAGCCATGGCTGGAGTGGATTATTGATAAATCTCGATCAGTTTTTGCAGGCACGAGAGGGCACGCTTGCTGTCGATGCTCTCAAAGGCCATGTCAAGACATTCGCGAATGCTCTTTTCGGCATCCATCAGCTGAATGGCAAAGGCGGCGTTGATGGCCACGGCCGTGCGCTGACTGTCGGTAGACGTACCTTCCAATACGGAGTCGAAGATGTGCTTGGCCTCCTGAGGCGTGCTGCCGCCGTAGAGCTCTTCCTGACGGATTTGGGGCAGACCGAGGTCGGAGGGATTTAACACTCGCTCATTGTTGCGCGTCAGAATCTTGAACGGACCCGTGAGCGAAATCTCGTCGTACCTATCAAGACTGTTGACAATGCCATAGTTGACGTTGATCTTCTGCAGTACGTTGTTGTAAAGGCGCATTTGTGCCAGATTGGCTACGCCCAACAACTGGTAAGTGGGACGGCAGGGATTGATGAGCGGCCCGAGCAGATTGAAACACGTGGGTACGCCCAAGGCCTTGCGCACGGGGCCAACAAACTTCATGCCGTTGGCAAAGAGCGGGGCATGGAGGTAAACCATGTTGCAGCTCTCGATGCTCTGGCGCAGCTTGCCGGGATCTTTGGTGAATTTGATGCCGTGGTTTTCGAGCACGCTGCTGGCTCCCGACACGGAGGTGGCGGCATAGTTGCCGTGCTTGGCTACTTTGTATCCGGCTCCGGCTACTACGAAGCAGGCACATGTGGAGATGTTGAACGTATTCTTACCGTCGCCGCCTGTGCCCACAATGTCAATGGGTCGATAGGGATTCAGGTCGACGGCTGTTCCGGTTTCAAGCAAACCGTCGCGCAGGCCTAACAGCTCTTCTGCTGCAATGCCTTTCACCTGCAAGCCCATCAGAAGGGCTGCAATCTCTTCGCGCGAATAAGCTTCGCGGGTAATTTGAATCATCACTTCCTTGAGCTCTTCACGGCTCAGGTTGCTGCCTCCTGCAATGAGGCGTTTCAGAATTTCTTTCATGGCATAGGTAATTAGTAAGTTTCTTTTGATGTGAATGGATGTTTCAGCCAATTACTGATGATGTTTTTCCCTTCGGGCGTGAGCACCGATTCGGGGTGGAACTGAATGCCCCTTACGTCGTAGCGGCGATGGCGCAGGGCCATTACTTGTCCCTCTTCGCTCAGCGCGGTCACCTCGAGTTCGTCGGGGAAGTGGAGGGTGTCGACCACCCAGGAATGATACCTTCCCACTTGCAGCGTGTCGGGCAAGGAGTCGAAAAGGTAGTCGCCCGTGGGCAGGATGCGGACCGGCGTTTGCTCGCCATGGAATACGCGGTCGAGATTGGTGAGCCGGCCACCGAAGAATTGTCCGATGGCCTGATGGCCGAGACACACACCCAAGATGGGCTTCACTTTGGCATAGCGCTCGATGACTTGGAGGGTAAGACCGGCTTCGTCGGGAATGCCGGGGCCGGGTGAGAGAATCAGTTTGTCGGAGTCGGACAGATCGTCCGGTGCAAAGCGGTCGTTGCGCACGACGCTGACTTCGGCCCCCAAGGCCTTGACCAGGTGGGCCAGGTTGTAGGTAAATGAGTCGTAGTTGTCGATAATGGTAACTTTCATAATCTTCGTCTTTACGATGGGTGGATAAGGGGTGAACTACCAGTTGCGTCCGGCCATTTCGATGGCCTTACGCAGGGCGCCGAGCTTGTGGTTGACTTCCTGCAATTCATATTCGTCGTTGCTTCTGGCCACCACGCCGCTGCCGGCCTGGAACCAGAGTTCGCCGTTGCGGCTGACAAACGAGCGGATGATGATGGCCTGATTGAGCTGACCGTCGAAGCCCAAGAATCCGATGCAGCCGGCATAGGCACCGCGGCTGTGGGGCTCGAGGCGACTGATAATCTTCATGGCTTCTACTTTGGGTGCGCCCGAGAGGGTGCCGGCCGGAAAGGTGTCGATAAACGCCTTCATGCCATCGGCTCCTTCGTCCAACTGTCCGGTGACGCGGCTCACGAGGTGGATAACGTGGCTGTAGAATTGCATTTCCTTATACTTCTCCACTTTCACGTCGTGACAGTTGCGGCTTAGGTCGTTGCGAGCCAAGTCAACCAACATCACGTGTTCGGCATTCTCCTTTGCGTCCATGCGCAGGTATTCGGCATTGCGTCGGTCTTCTTCTATGTTGCCTGTGCGGGGAACAGTGCCGGCAATCGGGTCGATGTAGGCTTCGCGGCCGCGGATGCAACAGTGGGTTTCGGGCGAGGAACCGAAGATGCGGAAGCCGCCGAAGTCGAAGTAGAACAGATAGGGCGAAGGGTTGATGCTGCGCAGCGAACGATAGAGGCGCAAGTCGTCGCCCTCATAGCGCTGCACGAATCGTCGGCTGGGTACAATTTGGAAAACGTCGCCGCGTAGGCAGTGGCGGATGCACTGCCGAATGTTAGCCTTGTGTTCCTCGTCGGTGAGCGTGCTGGTGCAGGGACCGATGGCGTGAAAGTCAAAGGCCGGAGCATTCGGACTGTTGAGCAGTCGCTCTACTTCGTCGAAGTGGTCGTCTTCTCCTTCGGCAAGAAGTTCAATCAGATTCATGGTGTCGCCGTGGTGGTTGAATACAATCAGGTACTTATATAAAATGTATAGAATGTCGGGCGCATCGTTCTTTTCCATGGTCTCGTCCTTCACCGGAATGTTCTCGAAGTAGCGCACCGCATCAAAAGCCGTGTAGCCGTAGAGGCCGCAGTAGCCCAGGGTGTCGTTGCTGATGTGGAAGCGTTGGCCGAAGTCGGCAAAGGCATGCTCCACCCGATAGTCGTCGGTAATGTCAGCCGACTGTTCGCTACCGTCGGGGAATCTCATCGTTACACGTCCGTGACTAACGCTGATGCTGGCCAGCGGATGGATGCCGATGAACGAACGGCTGTTGGTCTCGCTGTGGTAATCGGAACTTTCCATCAGGAAACTTTGCGGATAGAGGTCGCGCACCTTCATGTAGGCATTCACCGGCGTGTAGCGGTCGGAGAGCAAGGTTTTGCACGTAGTGCGGAAACTGAAATCTGACGTAGTATTCATGGTCATGATGTTAGTGTTGTTCGGAATCAAATGTGGTGATTTCGTTCCGATGTTTCAGATAAGTCTCCAAGTCCTTGTCTCCGCGTCCGCTCACGTTTACTACCACTACATCCTCAGGCCGGAACTTCATTTTGGGCAGTACGGCCAGGATGTGAGCCGACTCAAGAGCCGGTATGATACCTTCTAATCGTGTCAATTCATAGGCAGCGCGCAAGGCTTCGTCGTCGTTGACCGAATAAATGGTGGCTCGTCCGGTCTGGGCCAGATGGGCGTGCACCGGACCGATGCCCGGGTAATCAAGGCCGGCCGAGATGGAGTAGGGTTCGATGACTTGTCCGTCCTCCGTTTGCAGCACCAGCGTACGACTGCCGTGCAGAATGCCCACCGTACCGCTGTGGATGGTAGCCGCCGTGAAAGGTGTATCGGCACCTTGTCCTCCGGCCTCGGCAGCCACTAACTTCACCCGCTCGTCGTCCAGGTAGTGATAAAAAGCACCGATGGCATTGGAACCGCCACCCACACAGGCCATCAGATAGTCGGGATAGTCGCGACCGGTCTTCTCGGGCAGCTGTTGCTTGATTTCTTCGCTGATGATGCTCTGCAGACGGGCCACAATGTCGGGATAAGGATGAGGACCAACGGCCGAGCCCATGATGTAGAACGTATCCTGCGGATGACAGCACCAGTCGCGGATAGCATCGTTGACGGCATCTTTCAGTGTCATGTTCCCGCTTGTCACGGAGTACACTTCGGCACCTAACATACGCATGCGTTCCACATTGGGCCGCTGACGTTCCATGTCGGTTTGTCCCATATAGACGCGGCAGGGCATATTC
>CALZOH010000186.1 GCA_945827465.1 uncultured Prevotellaceae bacterium | reverse complement strand
GACAAAAAGAAAGTTTGTTTGCGCATAATAGTCTAATGACCGATTTGGGTTAAATGAAAGAGCCGTGTATTTATATCTATTCTTCGAGGCATTCATTTGCTCTTTCTTTCAGTTATACTTAACTTTGCAAAAATTATTTCTGAAACTCATCTCATGCAAACAAGCGACAGAGCGAAATTCAATAGTAAAATAGGAATGGTATTGGCCACAGCCGGATCTGCTATAGGTTTGGGAAACATCTGGCGATTTCCCGTGATGACCGGCGACAATGGCGGAGCTGCGTTTATCTTCATGTATATTTTGTGCGTACTCATTTTGGGCATCCCCCTTATGACCGCAGAGTTTATTGTTGGGCGCCATGCTCATGCCAATACAGCCCAAGCTTTCCGCAAACTTACCAATGGATGGCTTTGGCGTAAAATCGGCAAATTCGGCATCATTACTGCGTGGTTCATTCTTTGTTACTACATTGTTGTGTCTGGTTGGACGCTTGATTACTTGGTGGATGCTTTGTTCAACCGTTTCAATGCTTTGGCTGCCACTGGTAATGCTGACGCCTATGCTCATCATTTCCAGAACTTCGTATCCGATCCTTATCTCCCGGTCATCTATATGATTTTATTTATGCTGATGTCACACTTTGTCATTGTAAGGGGTGTGAAGAAAGGCATCGAAAAGTCATCAAAGATACTTATGCCGATTTTGTTTATCATCATGGTTTTGCTGATGATTTCTTCTCTCCTTACAGCTGGTGCGTCAGAAGGTTTGCGATTTCTCTTCTATCCCGACTTCAGCAAGATTACCGTGAGTACCGTGTTGGGAGCTATGGGACAGGCGTTCTATTCGTTGAGCGTTGCTATGGGATGTATTTGTACCTATGCTTCGTATTTCAGTAAAGATGTAAAGTTAGTAAATACAGCTTTCAAGGTAGCCGGTATTGATACAATGATAGCCATCATGTCAGGAGTTATTATCTTCCCCGCTGTGTTCTCCGTTGGCATCACACCCGACGCGGGCCCTTCTTTGGTATTCATCGCTTTACCCAATGTATTTCAGCAAGCATTCGGCAACATCCCGGCCATGGGCTATTTAGTGTCGGTTTTGTTTTACGGTTTGTTGGTACTGGCAACGCTCACGTCCGTCATTTCTCTCCAAGAAGTTGTTACGGCTTACCTTTCCGAAGAGTTTGCACTCTCGCGCGCCAAAGCAGCCGGCATCGTTACGGTAGTTTGTGTTTTTGTCGGTTCGCTGTGCGCTCTCTCTATGGGCCCGCTCAAGGACTTCACCATTGGCGGTCGCAACTTGTTTGATTTCTTTGATTTCTTCTCGGGTCAGATTATGTTGCCCATTGGTGGTTTCCTCATTGCCTTGTTTGTAGGATGGTTCATGAGACGTCGTGTCATTTGGGAGCAACTTACGAATCAGTCCTCCATTCCTGGACGCGGCATACGCACCATCATTGTCCTGCTGAAGTTCTTCGTGCCGTTCCTGATTCTACTCATCTTCTTGAGCGGCATCGGTTTCTTCCAGTTATTTTCCTAATTCAGACATGAGGTTCTTCTATTTACCAAGAACCACCTTGCGCGGCCTACTCGTATTGGCCATTATTATCTTTGCCGTCTCATGGTATTTGGAGCACTCCAGCCGACCTACCAACGAGCTTTGGCCCGCAACAGCAATCGACTCACAAGTGATTGCTACTACCCGACAGGCTTCGCGGCCGGCCTTCAAAGATACACTGCATCCTTTCCGTTTCAACCCCAACGAAGCCGACTCGCTCACTTTGAGAAAATTGGGATTGCCGGTTTATGTAGTGCGCCACATTGTCCATTACCGTGAAAAAGGCGGCCGTTTCCGCCGTCCTGCCGATTTACAGAAAATTTACGGTATGCTCCCGGAACATTATGAGACTCTAAAGCCTTTTATCATTCTTCCGCAGGAACATGCCCCACAACCGGCAAAAGCCTTCAGTCGTCCTCGACAAACCGACAGTAGCCTAACAGTTGTCACTCCGCAACGGACTGTTTCAGACAAATTCACCCAACACGTATTGCTTGATATCAATCAAGTGGACTCCGTCACATTGATCCGCATCCCGGGCATCGGTCCATATTATTGCCATCGCTTACTTCGCCGACGTGAATTGTTAGGAGGCTATGTCTGCATTACACAACTTGATGAAATCAAAAACTTCCCTGAAGCTGCCAAAGATTGGTTTTACGTAGCCGACGGCACAAAGCCTCGTCAAATGTCCATCAACCATCTACCTTTCAAGGAACTATTGCGCCATCCCTATCTCAACTTCGAGCAAGTGAAAGCTATCTTTAACCTGCGAAATAGCGTTGGGAAGTTGCAATATCTGGAACAATTGTCCAATCTGCCTGAATTTACGAGCGAAGACATTGAAAGACTACGCCCGTACATTTCTTTTTAGTATATTTGCACTCGTTCCTACAACGAACAAGCTCATTATTATATGAAGAAATATCTATTCCTTTTCTCCTTGTTGTTGCTTCCATTTTTGTGGAACTGCAGCGGCGAAGATCGTTCGGGCGAACAACCTTTCGCTCCTGTTCTGTCATCTCCCGAAGCCATTCCCATGGGTGATAGTTGCCTATTGAGAGGTTACGTGGTGTCATCTCCGAACAGCAGCCTCACAGCCTGTGGATTCTATTATGGCAACGATAGTATCAAGAAAGAATTGACATGTTCCAACATTGATTTTACCTTTGAAGACGTGACCGACAGCCTTGGCGCAGGACGCTTTTATGCCGTTGCTTACGCCCAAAACGGTATAGGGAAGACACTAAGTGACACCCTTTGGTTTGAACTGATACCCTAATCATCAAAACATCTAAAACTTTCTGAGTATGGAGAGACCTGCAGACTATATTAAGAGAATTGAAATCCTCAGCCTCTGGAGTGGACGCAAACATGTGGTATGGAACTTACGCCCAGACGTCAATATCCTCAGCGGCGTAAATGGTGTGGGAAAAAGCACCATCTTGAACAAGATGATCAGTCAACTACGTCACCGCACCGACCAGCTGAAGAGCAGCAGCGTTCCAGGAGTGGTTATCGACTTCGCGCCCGAAGATGCAACGACCGTCCACTTCGACGTAATACGTAGTTTCGACGGCCAGTTGATACCGGCTTCGCTACTGGCCAAGATAGGTGACGACAAGATTCACTCCGAACTCGACTGGCGCCTCTATGAACTCCAGCGACGATACCTTGACTATCAAGTCAACATGGGTAACCGCATGATCAGTCTACTCACCAGCGGACAACCCGACGCACAAACGCAAGCCATGGCCGTTTCACAGCCCAAAATACAATTTCAGAACCTTATCGATGAACTCTTTCGAGATACGGAGAAACGCATCAACCGTGAAAGTAACGAGTTGCAATTCCTACAATACGACGAGGTTTTGTCGCCCTATACGCTCTCGTCGGGCGAAAAACAAATGTTGCTCATTCTCCTTACAGTCTTACTACAGGACCGTAAACCCTATGTGCTCTTCATGGACGAGCCCGAGGTGAGTTTGCACATCGAATGGCAAGAGAGGCTCATTAACACCATCCGACTCATTAATCCCAATGTGCAAATCATCCTTACCACTCATTCACCAGCCGTTATCATGAACGGTTGGACCGATTCTGTGACCGAAGTAAGCGATATTTCTGACTAAGAAAACCTTCTACGCACACCGCACACCATGGCTAAGAGACTTATCGAAAACCTCAACGCTTCGTATATCGGCGCGGCCGGTCACCTACAATCTCGCGGTGCGCGCAAAAAGATAGTGGCTTATGTCGAAGGCTATGACGACATTCTATTTTGGCGTAGCCTGCTCAACGAAGTGGAGAACGACGATTATTATTTTGAAGTGATGCTCCCTTCGCATACGGCACTTGTACGTGGCAAGAAAAGTGCACTTATGAACACCCTTGGACATGGATTGGGCTCGTATATGATTGCTTGCGTAGATGCCGACTATGATTACCTGATGCAGGGCGACACCGAAATGTCACGGGTTGTATGCTTGAACCCCTATGTATTCCATACCTATGCCTATGCCATTGAGAACTATCAATGTTATGCTCCATCTCTTCATGAAGTCTGTGTAATGGCTACCCTTAACGACCACCACATCTTTGACTTTGAAAAATTTATGAGTGAATATTCGCGCATTGTTTTTCCTCTTTTTGTATGGTCCATTTGGTGTTACCGGAACAAAGGTTACAAACAATTTTCCATGGCCGACTTGTGTACCTCCATTACGCCCGATGATATTAACTTACAAAAGCCTGAGGCCGTACTCAAAAGGCTTTCTCATTGCGTTAACGCGAAGATAGCACGACTGCAAAAACAGTTTCCACAGGCCAAAGGCAGCTATCAAGCCTTACGAGAAAAATTAAAACAGTTAGGCGTGACACCCGAAACGACCTACCTCTATCTGCGTGGCCACGATGTATTCGACAAAGTGGTCAGTCCGATTGTCGACGAAGTATGTAGCCTACTCCGGCGTGAACGCGAACGTGAAATCCATCGTTTAGCACAGCACAGCACCCAATGCATGAACGAACTGGCCGGTTATCAACATTCAACTTCTGCACCCGAAGAAATGTTGCGCAAACATAGCTTTTATAAATCATCTCCACTCTACCAAAAGATTGTGCAGGACCTGCGCAATTTCATGGAGCACATTTCGGAGGGACAGCCGAATTCTCCTACGCTGAGCGAACACCAGCGTAACAACGAAGAGAGGCGACCGACAATGAATCGAAACTAAACAGCAAGAGTCCTGGTGAGAATGGACTCCAATATATTTCTTCCGAAAATAGATTAAAGAATCATATCATTCAAAGGGATTTATTATTTTTGCAGCCATAATTGCATTAATAGTCATTCGCATAAGAGTGTTTCACCCGATAAATCCTACCCATTATGACGCAGGAAAGCGATTTCTTTTATTTCTCCCATCAAGTAAGTTTGGACGATGTTGATATCGATCAATACAAGGAGCTCACGGAATCGAAAGCCTTGGTGAAATATCTTTTAGCCTTTGATCATTCACCTCATTTTATTATTGATTTCTGCAAGCAAGAAGTGATGTGCTATTGCGACCGAAACGTAACGATTATGCACAACACGGCTGAAGTGGAGAAATACATTCGCGAAAACCTACTGATTCTGGACGAAAAATACATCAAGACATTTAAGGAATATCAGGAAGCCATCTTTACCAAAATGCAGTCGCTGGATAAAGACAAGCTATTGAAGTGCAGCATCATTTATTCAGCCCATATCAGCAAGTATGAAGACGTCAACATCTCTTCGATGGCAGTCATCAAATCAGTGCCTATCTTGATTTCTAAAAAGGGAGAAATTGTTCTTACGATGGGTTATATCGATTTCTCGTTTGATCAGACCGGAGAAATGTGGATGCTTTATTCTGCCCTTGACAGGGATTTATATTCCTTCCGCCATGGAACATGGAACAAAGTACATATCAAACCGCTTTCGGCTATGAAGAAACTGATGCTAAAATATGCATCAACCGGAATGAGTGATAAGGAAATAGCAGCCAATATCTGTTCGCCTGAAAATACGGTGAAGGACTACATCCGAAAAATCCGTAATATCTTCTATCAAAATTCTCGTGGTAAGTTATTATCCCTGTTGCGACTGCTCGATTTGATTTAATATAATACTTTTTATAGATATTAACCTAAATATCACTAAACGCACACAAAAGTGTGTAGATGCTTTTATGGGCATTCTCTACTTTTGCACTCGAATTATGATAGACAATATTAATTCATTCAGGCAGGCATCGAATTACCTGTCTGTTTTGTTGAAATAAATGTCTTGAAATAATCCTTTTTCATATTCACACTCCATTGGAGTAACTTAACGATTGGTGTATAATTAGTGAGAATTGGCTTTTAAAAACAATTTTACGCTGCGGGCACTACACGAACGAACCTTCAGCCTATAAGGCCAATTCATTTGTATGTGTGAAGGGCGCACATGTGCGTCCTCACCATCACAAATGAACGCCGCATTCAGCAAAGATTATTTTAAGAACCATTCCTTCAACTTAAATTTTTGAGTACTTGTACCATTCTTTCTTTTGATTTTTCAGTCAATTTTGAGATATGGAATGCCCATCTGATTTTGAAAAATGGTTTCGTCATGAGAAAAAACCACTTTTCAATTTTCAAAAACGGTTTTTTCATGAAAAAAATGGCCGAACAAAATTCAAAAATGTTTTTGTCACT
>CALZOH010000185.1 GCA_945827465.1 uncultured Prevotellaceae bacterium | reverse complement strand
GTGAAGAGTAAGACTTGTGTGATTTCACACTTGCCTTACTCCAGTGAAGAGTACGTTCATGTGATATCACACTAACTTCACTCCAGTGAAGAGTAAGACTCGTGTGGTCATAGCAAAGCCTCACTCGAGGGGCGAATGTGTAGGGGCGTATCGCATACGCCCTCACGGCAGCGAAGTAGCATGTTCAACAACCATCATTATACCCATGAAATTACCGAACAAGTGTAGGGGCGTATCGCATACGCCCTCACGGCAGCGAACATGAACCAAGGCAGCGAACATCTCCATCAATCGACATACACCTTCGCACACATGAAGGGCGTATGCGATACGCCCCTACACTTGTTCGCTTAATACATGGATATGAAATCACGGCGACAGCACTGTACGTGGCGAACATCCCCCATCAACAAATTTGCACCTTCGCTCATATGAAGGGCGTATGCGATACGCCCCTACAGTTTTCGGCAATTTACAGGAAACATAATGGCCCTATTGAAGTAGGAGACGCAAGGGCATACCTCTATACCAGACTTGAATTAAAAGCGTGTCATGAACTCGATGACGAACTTGTCTTGCTCCGAGACGTGGATCAGGGCTTGTCGGGATAGAAATATTTTTCGTAGTTGATGCGGATGTCGGAGATAAAGGGACGTTGAAGGCTGAGGGTGATTCCGCCGGTAAGACGCTTTCGCTCGGAATCGATTAACACCAAACGACCAGCCAACTTGCATTCACGCAAAAGTTGGCCGGTCGACAAACGATACCTCTCGTTAACAATGAGCAATTGAGAGGTTGGGAACAGGGTTTTATTTAAGCCGCCCGATGAGGCTTAACCACATCTCGGTGCGGGTTTCCTTAGGCATGTAGGGATAGAGTCGGGCATATTGGCGCAGGTTCTTGGCCGTGCGCTGCCACCAGGAGCGACGCTTACCCAACTTGAGCCAGTAGCCGAAGTTAGCGGCATCCATCACGATGTCCATCAGATCGTCTTCTTTTTCACCGAAGTTGTCCTCATGATAATCGTAAGGCACTTCCTCAGAGGGCAGGCCGAGATAACGTACGGCAGCGGCAGCAATGGCATTGGCCATTTGGCGTATTTCGAGCATGTCGAACCACTGGCAGAGTTTTTCGGCATCGATGACGTCGTGATAACGGTGAATGGTGAGGGTGATGTCACAAAGCTGACGCAAGCCCACTCCACTTAGAATAAGATGCTTGGAGAAATGGACAATCTGATAAAGCAATTCAAGGGTGCGGGGAAGCACTTCAATCTTCTGACTGTTGATGGTGACAAAGGTCAACGGAGTATCTTCGTTGAGTTCGGCCTTGACAATTTCCTCCATTTTGCGGGCCAACGACTTGTTGTAAAACTTGAGCAGGCAGAGGTGGTTCTCGACCATGGCTCCGTTCCAATTGAAAGCCACCAGGTGATCTTTTCCCGGAATGTTCTCCACCCGCTCGGCATTGTTGAATACCCAATCGTTCATCTTCATATCCCAATCGGGTACAAAAATGTCAATGTCGCCAAAAGCTCTCAGTTCGGGGCGGTCGTAGAGGGTAGCCACTTCCTGTCCTTTGAGCAGAATGGGATGATAGCCCATCTCCTTGTATATTTTGAATATTTGGCAAGTACGCTCATTGAGCATGCGGTTCATATTCTCGAGATAGACCACCTTGCTGTAGAGTTTCATCATCATTTCCTGAGGCGGTCTCAGGTCGGGAGGCAACTGCGAGACGGCCGTGTAGAGCAATCCGGTGACGGTTTGGTTCTTGGCCATTTTCTGCTGTTCCTGCCACCCGGTGCGGGTCAGGATGCCATGCGGATAGTCGCCGCCCAGCAGTGCGTAACGAATAAATCCGAGAAAGTGTCGTTCGTTGACAGTCATATAAAGGATGGATAAGAGAGTTTATAAAGCTTCCAACATACGTTTGAGCACCACAGTAGCAGAGATTTCCCGATTGGCTGCTTCAGGTATCACGAGCGAAGTAGGCGCTTCAATCACGTCATCAGTCACAATCATGTTGCGCCTTACTGGCAGGCAGTGCATGAAGAAGGCGTTGCGGGTAACAGCCATGTGGTCGGCATCAACCGTCCAGGAGCGATCGGTATTGATAATCTTGCCATAGTCGTCAGAACGCGTCACACCGGGACAACTCCAGTTCTTGGCATAAATGAAGTCGGCATTCTCGAAAGCCTTCATCTGATCATATTCCACACGGGCATCTCCCACAAACTGCGGGTCGAGTTCATAGCCCTCAGGATGAGTTACCACAAAGTCAACGTCGGCAGCCCGCATCCATTCAGCAAAACTGTTGGGCACGGCCTGCGGCAATGCTTTGGGATGGGGAGCCCAGGTAAGCACCACCTTCGGACGCACGCTACGCTTGTGCTCTTCAATGGTGATGAGGTCGGCAAAAGCCTGGAGCGGATGCACCGTGGCACTCTCCATGGAGAAGACCGGACGACCGCTGTAGCGGATAAACTGATTCAGGATTTGTTCTGTATAGTCAGCCTCGCGACTTTCAAAGCGGGCAAAGGTGCGCACACCAATGAGGTCACAATATTGTGCCATCACGGGCACAGCCTCCAGCAAGTGTTCGCTCTTGTCACCGTCCATCACCACGCCACGCTCCGTTTCGAGCTTCCAGGCCCCTTGATTGACATCGAGTACGATGACATTCATACCCAAATTGAGCGCAGCCTTCTGGGTGCTGAGACGGGTACGCAGACTGTTGTTGAAAAAAATCAGGAGTACGGTTTTATTCTCGCCCAAACTCCGAAACTTGAAGCGGTCACGCTTGATTTCAGCCGCTTCGTTCAAAGCCTGCCGGAGGTCGCCCATATCAGAGGCATATCTGAAAAATTTCATGATTATATTATGGATAAAGTAAACTGTTGTTAACTATCTGAAGTCTCTTTCAAGGATGACAGGCAGGGGTGCTGCCTTTTTCCGACGCCAAAGTTAGAAAAAAATCATCGATACACTTGCCGGCATATTCCTAAATTGAGGTTTTATCATCACCAAAAACAGAATATTTGTAAGAAAAGTGGTACTTTTGCCCCCGTTTCCTCAGTATGTATATCTATTATGAAGAATATTCAAATACTACTATTACTATTTCTTCTGATGAGTTGCTGGTTTTCCAGCAGCAGTTACGCCCGCAACTACTATGTAACAGGACGTGTTCTTGATCATGCTCGCAACGATTCGGCCATGGTGGGTGCATCAGTACGCCTGCTTCGCACCGACAGCACGATGGTGTCGGGACAGATAGCCGACGCTTCGGGACGTTTCACTCTGCGTACAACCAAGGCAGGAAAATATTTGGTGGAATGTAAGTTTATGGGCTACGTTACCGAATGGAAAGACGTCAGTATCGAGAATCGTCAGGACTCTATCAACATCGGAAACATTGTTCTAAAACCTTCTGACATCACCCTGGGTAGCGCCACGGTGCGTGCTTCAGCCATCGAAATGTTGCAAAAACAAGACACCATTGTGTTTAATGCCGCAGCCTTCCGCACCATGGAAGGCGCTACGCTGAAGAAGTTGGTGGAGCAATTACCGGGTGTGGTGGTTGACGACGACGGCAACATCACGGTGAACGGCAAGTCGGTGTCGGAAATCAAGATTAACGGCAAAGACTTCTTTAAGGGCGACACCAAGGTGGCCATGGACAACCTGCCCGTTGACCTCGTCGACAAAGTGCGCACCTACGAAGAAAAAAGCGACTACAGCAAACGCACCGGCATTGAAGACGGCAACAAGAAAACCGTGCTCGACATCAACCTCAAGAAAGAACTCAAGTCTACCATCACCACCAACGGTAACATCAGCAACGGTACGCAGCACCGCTATCGCGACGAACTGTTTGCCAACCGCTTCACCGACCGCAATCGTCAGACCGTCTACGGCAACATGTCGAATCTCAACGGATGGGGATGGGGACTGAGAGCCAACAAGAACTTCGGCGCCAACTTCCAATGGATGGACACGCCCAACTGGGAAGCTCCCAAACGCTATGAAATCAATACCGGATTCCAATATAACCATGACAACTCCGACATGGTGAACACCAGTAACTCCGAAACCTTCTTATCAGGAAACGACGTGCGTTCGTTCAGCAACAGCTACAGCCAGTCGAAAAGCCGCAGCACCGGCTATAACGGCAACGTTAACCTGAATTGGAAGATAGACAGTGTGAACTTTATCTGGTCGTATATCAACATTGGCCACAACACGGGCGACAATCGCAACTCTTCGCTCAGCGCCAACTTCAACAGCGATCCCTACACCTATCCGGAAATTACCGACCCGCTTGACGCCATTTTCAGCGACGAACCTGACAGCCGGCTCATGGCCATCGCTGTGAACCGCAACCGCCACCGTTCGCTCAGCGACAACAAAAGTACCAACGGGAGCTTCAACTTCGGCTACTTCCACCGACTCGATACCCTCGGCGCCCATATCGGACTGCAAGGCTGGATGAACTTCAATGACAACAGCAACCACTCCTACAGCCTTTCCGACATTCAATATTATCAGGTAACTGGCAGTCAGAAGCCCCAGTCGTTCTACGACCAGTATGTCACCTCACCCGGAAACTCCTTCAACGCCAGCATTACCCCAAGATATACCTACGCATTCAACAAGCACACCCATCTGGGCGTTGAATACACCTTCAGCTACAGCCGCAACAAGGGCGACCGCATTTGGTATCAGCTCGACTCGCTCCTGCAATATAGTGCCGAGCACTATCCCGAGCTGGGCACCCTGCCTACCGCCGACTCGCTGGCTCTGGCTTACAATGCCGCCAATAGCCAGTACTCTACCTATAATGAATATGAGCACGCCGCCGGCATCAACTTCAACTACAACATTCCGAAGAAACTCACCCTGCGCGCCGACGTGCGACTACGGCCTCACCACACACGCCTCGACTTCCACAAGGGCGACTTCATCACCTCCATGCGCCGCGACGTGTTCAGCTTCTCGCCCCACGTGTACCTGCGCTACGAAATTGCCGAGAATCACACCCTCGACTTCAATTATAACGGTGACACCCAACACCCCTCAATGATGAACCTCATCGATGTGCCCGACAACTCTGACCCACTCAACATCAGCCGCGGTAACAAGGACCTCAAATCGTCATGGAGCAATAACTTCAACATCAACTACAACAAATATAACTCCGAGCTTCGTCAGTCTATCTCCATTTATCAGACCTTTTGGCAGGCTTTCAACTCCATCTCGAACATGCTCATCTACGTGCCCGAGACCGGTGTGCGCATTACGCGACCCGAAAACATCAACGGCAACTGGAACGAGAATACCAACATCAACTATAGTCGTTCGTTCGGCAAAAGCAACCGTTTCCAGATTGATGCCCGAAACTCGACGGGCTACAGCGAGAGCGTGGGTTACGTCAATGTGGGCAGCCTCGACAACCTCACCAGTGTGAAGAACACCGTGAAGTCCGTCAACCTGCGCCAATCGGTGGGTGCATCGTATCGCCTGCTCTACTTCGACGCCCGTGTGCGCATCGGCTTCAACTACCGCCGCACCCGCGCCAACCAACAGGAGAGCTCCAACCTCGACATCTACGGCATGAACTACCGCATCGAGAGTCACGTGCGCACCAAGTTCCACACCGAGTTGGGTTCCAACATCCGCATCCAGACCCGCCGCGGATATTCCAATCCTGAGATGAATACCAACGAATACATCTGGAATGCCGAACTGACCCAGGGCCTGCTCAAGGAGCAGCGCCTCTCCATCGGCGTGGAGGTAATCGACATTCTGAAATCGCGCAAGAATATTTCTTATAATGTATGGGCCACCGGACAGAGCGAATCGCGCGTCAACACCATTGGCAGCTACGCCTTGTTCAAGCTCATCTACAAATTCAACATTTTTGGAGGAGGGAAATAGTCTGTCCATCCCCTTACCCTCCACTATTTATCCCGCCCGACCGGCGGGATATTTTTTAACAGGACCGTTCAATCTATTTTCACTAACACACGGCGAAAATTGCTGCCACGCCCTACTCCCTGGGCTTCGTACCCGGACCATGGATGCAGTCCATCCAGGTAAGCAAGGGCGTAGCCAGCGTGAAGAACGGTTATGAGAGCATCACGGGACAAATCAATATTGGAGTCAAGAAAATCAACACCTCGCTGACCCAACAAACCGTCACCATCATCTATCAGAAAGACAAGGCTACGTATGACGACTTCGTCAAAGCCTTTCAAGGCATCGGCTACGAAATCAAAGAAGTTAAGTAGTTAGAAACCTTGCTCGGTTTCCGAGG
>CALZOH010000184.1 GCA_945827465.1 uncultured Prevotellaceae bacterium | reverse complement strand
TCGCCGTGCACGCTCCAACGCCCTTTCAGCGGCAGTTGATAGCCGAGACGATAGAAGAAGGAGCCTGAAAAGTCTTTGTTCAAGCCTAAGTAATGGGTTCCTCCACCTACGATGGTATAGACGCTTCCGTTGGTGAAACGCGCTGCTACGTTGGTCTTGGTGGTGTTTCCTCCGAAGAGGAGCAGTTGCACCCGGGTATGACCGGGACATACGTTCACCAGGCCGAGCTTCAAGGCGGTGGTGTCGCGACTGACGTTCACCAAACCGAGCTGTACACCCCTGACTCCCTCTATGGCTAAGTTCACCAGACCGAGTTGCACGCCGTTTACCTCCCCGGCATAGTTCGCAACGCCGAACTGCAACCCTCCCATCTGTTCCATGGCGAAGTTGGTCAGGGCCAGTTGAACGGTTCTCCGGCTGCGATAAACGATGTTCGTGGCTCCGGCCAGCTGCAGTCCGCCGCCCATCTCACCTGCAATATTGGTAAACCCGGTGAGTTGCACGCCGTTCTGCTTCCGACTCACGTTGGCCAAGCCCGAGAGCTGAACGCCATTGGCCTCGCGCACGACCACATTCATCAGACCCGACAGCTGCACTCCCCTCATATCGCGTCCGCTGAAGTTGCCGATACCGCTCAACGCCACTCCATAGAGGCTGTGCCGCGTCAGGTTCATCAAGCCGCTGAGCTGAACGCCCCTCACACTGCGTCCGCCATAGTTGAGCAGGGCACTCGTCTGCACGCCCCACACGCTTTCCATCGTGGCGGTCAGCAATCCGGCCACTTGTACGCCCCTCATGTCGTCGCGTACCACGCCCGAAATGGCGTTGAGACTCACGCCTCCGACCTGATCGGAACGCCCTAACAGTCCTACATTGAGCCAGGTGGAACGGTCGCTTCCGATGTTCACCGACCAGTTGGGCTGCGCCCACCCTGCGGTCAGGATCAGCAAAAAGAAGAGGAGGGTCGCTATCGGCCTGAGCAGGGGCCGAACGAACGACTTCGGGAGGAGTGTTTTCTTCATATCATTGATTTTTTGCAAAGTTACTAAAATAGAATGATGCGACAAGAGCATCGTCGGGGTCAACTACAGCCGTTCCGCCGCATATTGCTGTCTGAAATGCCGCCCTTCGGGCCTGGCCTTGGAGTGAGGTCAGGCCGGTTCCTCGGCCTCCGACGCTGTTTCGTCGGCCGAGTCAGCCCCGCCGCCGTAGCTGTCGAGGGCTTGTCGGCACAGTTCCTGGGGCAAACGACGCTTGGTGGTGAGGCCCATGGCACGGAGTTCCTCTGCCTGCTTCACCAAGTTGCCTCGTCCCTCGCTCAACTGGCCCCGCATCTTATCGTACGACTCGCGCGTGCGGTTCAAACAGCGTCCCAGCTCCTGCACCGAGTCGGTCATCACCACCAACTTGTCGTAGAGGGCACCCGCTTTGAGGGCGATTTGCCGGATGTTGCGGTTCTGGCGCTCCGTTTGCCACAGGTGTTCGACGATTTGCAGGGTCATCATGAGGGTGGTGGGCCCGGTGATGACGATGTTCTTCTTCAACGCGTCGCAATTGAGCGTGGGGTCGGTGCTGAGCGCCAGTGAAAGAGCGGCATCACTCTGCAGAAACAAGAGCACATGACGGCAGGCACGTTCCATCAGGTCGGGATAGGCTTTCACAGCGAGCTCGTCGACATGGCGACGAACCGATTTCACATGTTCAGCCAGGGCCGTCGCACGCGTTTCGTCGTCGGTTGCCTGCTGATACGCCATGTAAGCAGTGAGCGACACCTTCGAGTCAATAACTACCTTTCTGTCATCGGGCAATTCGACCACGACATCGGGACGCAACAGCCTGCCTTGAGCGTTTTTGAAGCTGACCTGCGTCTGATATTCCCTCCCCCGCGTCAGTCCAGACTGTTGTAGGATAGTTTCCAGGATCATTTCACCCCAGTCGCCCTGAGTTTTCGACTCACCCTTGAGCGCACGGGTCAGTTCGGAGGTTTCCTTGCCCAACAACTGCGTCACTTCGCCCATGCGCACCATGGCCTCGTCGAACGACACCTTGCGCTCGGCGCTTTTGACGTCGTTGTCGTGAATGGCTCGGTTCAACTGCTCCAGGTGGACCTGCAAAGGACGGAGCAACGCGTCCATCCGACGGGCGTTGTCGTCGTTTAGACGACGGGCCTGCTCTTCAACGATGGTGTGCGAGAGGTGTTGCAGCTCCAGTTTCAGGTGTTCGGTTTGTCGTGCAGCCTCTTCGCCGGCTGCAGCAGCCTGGCGCGATAGCTGTTGTTGGCGTAACAGGAGCACCACGAGCACCGCTACCGCCACGGCGAGCAAAACAACGGCTATGACCATCCCTCTATCAGTCTTCTACGAGCAATTTGACAATCACTTTCCGCATCTGTCCGCTGCCTACCAAGGGAGCATGTCCCTCACCCGGCATCAACAGCAGGGCTTGGCCGGGCATCACGCGCACATACGTCTGTGCTTCTTGGGTATAGAAGGCCATGTCGCGAGCCTCGTCAAAGGGTTCGTCGCTCGTTCCAAGGTCGGTCGAGGGAGTCCATCCGATGATTTCAGGTCCGCTCAGCGGAAGGTGCAGGTCCATATAGCGTCGATGCACTTCGAGCCGGCGTTGCCGGGGTTCGACCAAGGTGCCGACTTCCACGTTCAAGTAGAGGCGGGAGCCGTCCACTTCGTGGCGGCCGTCGCTCAGGCCCCTGATCGGGTGGGTAGCCAGGTAGTCGGCCAAGCATTTCAGACCGGGATGCAACCCGACATAGGCCGGTAATTCGTTCAACGGAAAAAGTATCATGGTACAGTTGATTTGAAAGATGAGACGACGAGGGAGGCTTTTAGCCGTTGTCGTCCTCGTCGAAATAGATATAATGATTGAATCGATGACCGCCAAAGGTGTCATGGTCGGCCAAGAAGCTTTCTTCAATATGGGGAGCGTCTACACCGGAGCCGAACGAGCGGTCACCGACTTCTACAAAGGCCTCGTCCCAAAGTTCTTCGTACAAGAAGTTGTTGAGCACTTCGGCGCCTCCCTCCACCAACAGGCTTTGTATGCCTTCATGATAGAGGTAATCGAGGATTTCCTGTAGGGCTGTCTCGTAGTCACTGATCGGCAGGAAGTCGTATTGGGCCCTTTCGCCGCGGCGGTACTGGTCGAAGAAACCGGCTACAAGCGTTTTGGCCTCGCGGTTGAAGATGTTGAGATGCGCCAGAAGCTTGCCTTCGGGATCAATGACCACGCGCAAGGGATTCTGACCGTACCACAGGCGGGTGGTCAGGGTGGGATTGTCGACGTCGGCCGTTCTGCGCCCTACCAAGATGGCCTGATGGGTAGCCCTCAAGTGATGGGCGCGTATCACGCTGATGTCGTTGGAGATGTATATGGCGTCGCGACTGTTTGTCAACAGGTCGGGCGCCATGAATCCGTCGGCAGACTGGGCCCATTTCAGGGTCACATAAGGTCGTTTCTTGGTGTGAAAGGTGATGAACCGACGATTGATCCACCGGCACTGCTCTTCCATCACACCCGTCTTGACCTGAATACCGGCGTCGCGAAGCATTCTGATGCCCGCACCGTCGACTTCGCTGAACGGATCAACCATTCCCACCACTACTTTCGGGATGCCCGTCTCGATGATGAGCTTGGCACAGGGCGGAGTGCGGCCGTAATGGGCGCAAGGCTCCAGATTGACATAGAGGGTCGAGTCTTTGAGCAACTCTTTCCGGTTGACTGAGGCTATGGCATTGACCTCGGCATGGGCTTGTCCGCATTGTGCGTGAAAGCCTTCACCGATGATTCGCCCGTCGTGCACGATGACCGCGCCTACCAGCGGATTGGGAGCGGCCCCTTCGGAACCGTTCAGAGCCAGTTGCAGGCATCGTTCCATCCAATGCTCATCGTTATTTTTCATGTTTTCGGATTGTTTTTAGTGCTATCGAGCGTGAAGCTATTCGGCCGCCCCACCCTAACGGCCTTCACCCAAGGTGTCATGCCCCCGATGAGAGGTCCCAACCAAGGGCTATGAACCGAGTGATAGAACCGTAAAACGGGTGGATCGACTGAATTTCCTCCCAGAACACCTGCGACTCACGTCGAAGGTGGGAGTAATTGTAGTTATATTGCTACACGTACTATTATTTCATTAACTGATCTGCGAAGAAATTGGAGATGCGTGTGAACAGATGCAAGCGCGTATTACCTCCATAGATGCTATGGTTTCGGTTGGTGTAAACCTGCATGTCGAATTGTTTGCCCTGTTGAACCAAGGCTTCACTGTATTCAGCCGCGTTCCTGAAGTGGACGTTGTCGTCGGCCATGCCATGAACCAATAGCAGCGAACCGGTCAGCTTCGACGCCAACGTGATGGGGTTGTAATTGTAGCCATCGGGGTTCTCTCCGGGTGTACGCATATAGCGTTCAGTGTATATCGTGTCATAAAACTTAAAGTTCGTAGGCGCTGCTACGGCAACACCGGCCTTGAATACTCCCTGCGGCTGGCTCATGCTCATGAGGGTGTTGAAGCCGCCGAAGCTCCAGCCCCAGATACCGATTCGGCTCTTGTCGACGTAAGGCAATCCGCCCAGGTAGAGCGCGGTGGCAACCTGGTCGGCTGCTTCATAACGCCCGATGTGCAGATAAGTACACTTCTCGAAGTCGGCACCGCGTCCGCCCGTGCCTCGGCCGTCGACGCAAGCCACGATAAAGCCCTGACTACAGAGGTAACTCTCGTACGTACCGCCTCCCATGAAGCCGGCATTCCAGCTATCCTGCACCTCCTGAGAGCCGGGGCCGCTGTATTGGTAGAGTATCACGGGGTATTTCTTGCTCTCACTGAAGTCTACGGGCTTCATCATCCATCCGTAGAGTTCCACTCCGTCGGCGGTCTTGAAGGTAAACAGTTCCTTGCGGGCCACGTCGACCTTGGCCAGACGCTGACGCAAGTCCTGATTGTCGATCAACGTCTTCAACGTCTTGCCGTCCACACCGCTGCACAAACTCGTTACATAGGGAGTGGTGAGGTTGGAATAGACGTTAATAAAGTATTGAAGGTTGCTACTGAAGATAGCATCGTTCGTTCCGGTCTTGGCGGAGAGTTTTTTCGGTGCTTTTCCCTTCAAATCGGTGCGATAGATGGCCGTACGCAACGGACCATCCTCCTTAGCCTGATAGCAGAAGGCTCCTGTGCGGGCATCATAACCGTAGAACTTGGTGATTTCATGCGGATGATTGGTGATTTGCTTCACCAACTGACCCGTGAGGGAGTACCAATAGAGCTGACGCGAGCCTGAACGGTCGCTCGTCCACACGAAATGGTCGCCACAAAGGGCAAAATCTTCGTACGACGACTCTTTGACATAACGCTGATCCTTCTCTTCGAGAATGGATTTGCACACCAAGCTGCGCGTATTACATACGTAAAGGTTCAATTGGCTCTGATGTCGGTTGAGGGTGAAGACGAGGAGCTGGTCCGGGTTCTTGGTGGCTTTGATGCGAGGGATGTAGCCGTCTTTTTCAAGCGGGAGTTGCAGCGTGCGAGTCACGTGGCTCTTGATATCATACGTGAGTACGCTCACAACAGCGTTGACTTGACCTGCTATGGGGTATTTGTAACTGTAACTTCCGGGGTAATCGGCAAATTCACTCCGACTGGGGTTGGAACCTTGGAACAACTGCATCGAGTAGAGGGGAACTTCCTTCTCATCATAGCGTATCCACGCCAGCATCTTGCTGTCTGCCGTGAACTCAAGAGCGCGGCTCAGGGTAAATTCTTCCTCGTTGACCCAATCAGGAATGCCGTTCAGCACTTCATTGAACTTGCCGTCTTTCGTTACCTGACTCTCCGCATTGTTGAAGAGGAGTTTGACGAGGAATATATTGTTGTCCCGAACGAAAGCGATGCTGTTTCCGTCGGGAGAGAAGATCGGCTCCTGCTGTTTGCCCTTGGTCGAGAGCGGATCCAGCGTGTTATTCTGTACGCTGAAGATGTAATAGGTGGCTTTCTTCGACCGGCGATAGATCTGCTCGGTTTCTGTCTGAATGAGGATGCGCTTGCCGTCAGGCGATAGGATGTATCCCTGCACCGACTTTACCTGCGCTCCACGCGCGGTGTTGGCGTCAAACAAGACACCTGTCTTCTGACCGGTCTTGAACGAATATTTCACAATGCTCTTGCCGTCGTCGCTGATGCGTGCATAATGCTCGCCATCAGGCAAAGGCTTCACACCATGAAGGGTTGCGGCCGAATAAATACCGCCTATCGCGTCTTTCAACGACATGGGATTGGCTCCCACCAAGGTGAGGACCATCAAGAACAACGGGAATAGAAG
>CALZOH010000183.1 GCA_945827465.1 uncultured Prevotellaceae bacterium | reverse complement strand
TTCCGCAAACGCCCCGCACACTTGCGAGAAACTTGCGGAAAGTTCCGCAAACGCCCGCACGCTTGAGTGAGCTTGCGGAAAGTTCCGCAAACGCCCACACGTTTGAGTGAGCTTGCGGAAAGTTCCGCAAACGCCCGCACGCTTGAGTGAGCTTGCGGAAAGTTCCGCAAGCAAGTCGCTTTTTGCAATTAGGATTGTTTTTATTGGAGGAAGAGTAGATTTTACTTGAGTAACAGAAGGGCGAAGCATCTTTGAGCAGGCCCGAACGAACTTCATGGTCAAACGTGCCTCCGGCATTCGTCGGGGCTTTGCGTGCCGGTTATTGCTTGGGCGTGAGTCCCATCTCGGCTGCCTTCTTGAGCATGAACTCATAGGCGGCATCGTGTTCGTTGGGAATTTTGCCGTCTAAGATGGCATCCTTGATGCTGCTCTTCAGGGTGCCGACTTCGCGACAGGGCGTCAGCTCAAAGATGCGCATGATTTCTTCGCCGTCGACCGGCGGCTGGAAGTTACGGATGCGGTCTTTCTCTTCAATGTCTTTCAGCTTTTGTCTGACGGTGTTGAAGTTGTTGAGGAACCGTTGCTTTCTGATTTCGTTCCGGCTCGTGATGTCTGATTCACACAGCGTCATCAGGTCGTCAATGTCGTTGCCGGCATCGAAGAGCAGGCGGCGCACGGCGCTGTCGGTGACTTCTTCATCGGCAATCACGATGGGGCGCATGTGGAGCTCTACCAACTTCTTTACATACTTCATGCGCTCGTCGGTGGGCAGCTTCATGCGCTTGAAGATGCGATTCACCAGTTTTGCACCCACTAAGTTGTGGTTGTGGAAGGTCCATCCCAAGGTCGGACTGAAGGCCTTCGTAATGGGTTTGCCCACGTCGTGCAACAGGGCGGCCCATCTCAACCAGAGGTTGTCGCTGCGCTGGGCCACGTTGTCGACCACTTGCAGCGTGTGGTAGAAGATGTCTTTGTGTGAAACGCCGGCCTTCGTTTCGCGCCCTTCCAAGGCCGTGATTTCAGGAAGTATCAGTTCCAGCAGTCCGCATCGCTCCAAGTCGATCAAACCTTTCGAGGGAATGGGCGAGAGCATGATTTTGTTGAGCTCCGCAATGATTCGCTCGGCGCTGATAATCTTGATGCGCTCCTTGTTCCTTTCCAAGGCATCAAACGTTTCGTCGTCGATGAAGAAGTTGAGCTGCGTGGCAAAGCGGATGCAGCGCATCATGCGCAGGGGGTCGTCGCTAAAGGTAATGTCGGGGTCAAGGGGAGTGCGAATGATGCCGTCCTCCAGGTCGTAGAGACCCTCAAAGTGGTCGACGAGTTCGCCAAAGTGGTCCGCGTTGAGGCAAATGCCCAAGGCGTTGATGGTAAAGTCGCGCCGGTTGAGGTCGTCTTCGAGGGTGCCGTCTTCAACGATGGGCTTGCGCGAGTTGCGGTCGTAGCTCTCGCGTCGGGCGCCCACAAACTCAATTTCGATACCGTGCCATTTTACCTGGGCCGTACCGAAGTTCTGATAGATGGCCGGCTGGTGCTCCCGTCCCAGACGCGTGGAAAGCGCCCTGGCGGTCTCGATGCCGTTGCCTACCACCATGACGTCGACATCGTTGGTCGGCCGGTTCAAGAAGAGGTCGCGCACATAACCGCCAATCAGGTAGCAGGGGTATCCCAAACTGTCGGCCGTTTCGCCGATGGTGTGGAAGATGTCCTGGGCCTTGACTTTTTCAATTACTTGTTCTAACGAGAGCAGCTCCATAGTCATTATTTGTGGTGCAAAAGTACGCAAAATCGTGAGATTTTAGTACTTTTGGGCTCAACAACATCCCCATGACATGAGAAAGCATCCGTTTTTTGTGGTCGTAATGGCCCTATCGCTCCTCACCGCAGGTTGTAAGGAGAAAAATGATGTAGAAGCAGGCGGACAGGCCTGCCTGGTAGCTGCCCGTTCGGCTTTGCAGGCAAATGACTTTGCCGGAGCCAAACAGCAGATTGAACGTTTACGCAAGGAGTTCCCTCTTGCCCTCAATGCTCGCGAGCAAGGCATCCTCTTGCTCGACTCCATCGACCTGGCCGAAGCCCGGGTGCAGCTGACGGAGTGTGAGCAGGCAGCCGCGCAACCCGATCTGGACAACATTGCGCGCGACACGTTGAACTTTAACTTAGACCGTGCCCAACAGAAGGTGAAGTTCTTTCTGAAGAAGTTGGACCACGATCGGGAGAATATCAAGAAACACTAATCCCTCTCTGATGACATTCTATCAAGTAAGGCTCACTTTGTTAAGCCTGTTTTTGCTGTTTGGTATAGGTGCGCTCTCGGCCCAGCGCACGGAAGTATTGCTCGAAAAGGGCTGGAAGTTTATTAAAGGAGAACAGGTCGGGGCAGAGCAGCCCGCGTATGACGACCGGGCCTGGCAGAGCGTCACCGTTCCTCACGACTGGGCCATCTACGGACCGTTTGATGGAGGTTGCGACGTGCAGCACGTGGCCATCACGCAGAATCAAGAAACTCAGGCGTCGCTGAAGACCGGCCGCACCGGCGGTTTGCCCTACATGGGCGTAGGCTGGTATCGTTGTCGCTTCGACGTGCCCCAGGGCAAGGAAGTGAGCCTGATCTTCGATGGCGCGATGAGCGATGCCCGTGTCTACGTGAACGGAAAGCAGGTGGCTTATTGGCCTTACGGCTACAACTCCTTTCATTGCGATGTAACCGAAGCCGTCCGGCCCGACGGAAAGAACAATGTGCTCTCCGTGCGCTTGGAGAACCAGCCCCAGTCGTCGAGATGGTACCCGGGCGCGGGGCTGTATCGCAACGTTCATGTGGTGACGACTGAGAAAGTGCACGTGCCGGTTTGGGGTACCTACATTACGACTCCTCACGTCGCTGCCGACTTTGCCTCCGTACGTTTGCAGACGCGCCTGCTCCACGTGCGCCCCCTGCAGTCGCTCCGTGTGGTCACCGAAATCACTTCTCCCCAAGGACAAATCGTGGCCCGCAAAGACCGCATGGAACTGGTGATGCACGATAGCACGGTGTTGCAGAACTTGATTGTCGAGCGGCCCATGCTGTGGTCGCCCGAGCATCCCCACCTTTATCATGCCACCACACGCATTTACGTGGATAGCGTCCGCCTGGTCGACACCTATACAACGCGTTTCGGCATCAGAACCGTTGAGGTCGTCCCCGAGCGGGGCTTCTATCTGAACGGAGAGCGGCGCAAATTCCGCGGCGTGTGCAACCATCACGACCTGGGCCCCTTGGGCGCAGCCGTCAATCGTGCCGCCCTGCGCCACCAGCTGCTCCTGCTCAAGGATATGGGCTGCGATGCCATTCGTACCTCGCACAACATGCCGGCGCCCGAACTGGTGGAACTGTGCGACGAAATGGGTTTCATGATGATGGTAGAGCCTTTCGACGAATGGGATTTGGGAAAGGTCGATAACGGTTATCACCGTCTCTTTGCGGAGTGGGGCGACCGCGACCTGCTGAATATGTTGCACCACTATCGCAACGCTCCCAGCGTGGTGATGTGGAGCATCGGTAACGAAGTGCCCACGCAATGCCGCCCCGATGGTTACAAGTTGGCCCACCATTTGCAGGACATCTGTCATCGCGAAGACCCCACGCGCCCCGTGACATGCGGCATGGATCAGGTGTCGTGTGTGCTTGACAACGGATTTGCCTCCGTGGTCGACGTTCCGGGCTTCAACTATCGGGCCCATCGATATGAAGAAGGTTACCGCCGCTTGCCCCAAAACATGCTTTTGGGTTGCGAAACGGCCTCGACGGTAAGCTCTCGCGGCGTCTACAAGTTCCCGGTGGTGGATAAGGATTTCGGTTCCTACGACGACCATCAGAGTTCTTCTTACGATGTAGAGGCCGGTTCCTGGTGTAATCTGCCCGATCCCGACTTCGCTTTGGCCGAAGATCATGAGTGGACCATGGGACAATTCGTGTGGACCGGCTTCGACTACCTGGGTGAGCCTTATCCCTACGATACCAACGGATGGCCCAGCCACAGTTCTTATTTTGGTATCATCGACCTCGCCTCCCTTCCCAAAGACCGGTTCTACCTCTACCGCAGTCAGTGGAACAAGTCAGAGCCCACCCTCCATGTGCTGCCTCACTGGACCTGGCCGGGGCGCGAGGGGGAAGTGACGCCCGTCTTTGTCTACACCAGCTATCCTGCCGCCGAACTCTTCATCAACGGAAAGAGTATGGGCATTCAGCGCAAGAGCAAGGAGTCGCTGAAGCATCGCTTCCGCCTGATGTGGCGCGAGGTGAAGTATGAACCCGGTGAGTTAAAGGTGGTGGCCTATGACGAGCAGGGCCGTGCTGCGGCCGAAGAAGTGGTCCGTACGGCCGGTAAGCCCCATCATCTGGTGATGGAGAGCGCTGTGCCCACCTTGCAGGCTGACGGAAAAGACTTGGCTTACATCACCGTCAAGGTGGTGGACAAGGAGGGAAGGTTGTGTCCTGCCGATGGTCGTTTGGTATCGTTTGAGGTGTCGGGTGCAGGCAGCTATCGGGCCGGAGCCAATGGCGATCCCGCCTGCTTGGACTTGTTCCATGAGCCTCGGATGCACCTCTTCAGCGGCATGCTGACGGCCATTGTTCAATCGGGCGAAGTGCCCGGTCAGGTTGAAATCAAGGCTTCGGCCAAAGGTTTGCGCCCGGCCACGCTGACGCTGCAAGTGAAATAAGGAGAACGGTATCTCTGTCCATAACAAATCAGCCGCGAAGCATTGCTTCGCGGCTGATTTAGTAGAGGTACCTAGCAGATTCGAACTGCTGTACACGGTTTTGCAGACCGCTACCTAACCACTCGGTCAAGGTACCCTGTTTTGTTTCGCCTGCAAAAGTATAACTATTTTATAGGATAACCAAACTTTTCTGCGAATTTTTCTTCCTTTCATTCTGGAGAAACGGATAACTTTGCACTCCGATGAATCATCTCACAAGAATTGTTCAGCAAACGATGACGTTGCACGGTCTCATTCCCGCTTCGTCGCGCGTATTGGTGGCCCTGAGCGGAGGTCCCGACTCGGTGGCCCTGTTGTGTCTCTTGCAGGAATTGGGCTATGACGTGGCTGCGGCCCATTGTAACTTCAGGCTGCGGGGCGAGGAATCGGAGGGCGACGAGCGCTTTGTGCGCGAGCTTTGCCGTCGTCGCGGTGTGGAACTGCATGTCACGGCTTTCGACACGGCCGATGAAGCGGCCCGTCGGGGTGTCAGCATCGAGATGGCGGCCCGTGACTTGCGCTACGCCTACTTCAATCGCTTGGTGGAGGAGGAGGGGTATGACGTGATTGCCGTTGCCCACCATCGCGACGACAATGTCGAAACCCTCTTGTTGAACTTGCTGCGGGGTACGGGGGTCAAGGGCCTGACGGGTATGCGCTATGTTCACGGCCGGGTGGTGCGCCCGCTGCTCGATGTAGGCCGCCAGGACTTGCTGGACTACCTCTCTCAGATGGGGCAAACCTATGTGACCGACCATACCAACCTCGAAACGCTGTATAAACGCAATAAAATCCGCTGGCAGTTGCTGCCCCTCATGCGCGAAATCAATCCTTCTATCGATGCTACCTTGCAAGCCACCATCGGTCGATTGGCCGAAGTGGATGAATGGTGCGAGGCTACGCTGCCTGAGGCGCTGCGAAGCGTGGAGTTGCCACCCCTTGACGGGGCCGAACGCTGCTTGTCGCTTCCCGACTTGATGCGGTTGCCTTCGCCGCATCTGCTCCTCTTTCACTGCCTTCATCCCTATCACTTCACCGACAGGCAGGTGGCTGATGCCTGGCAATGTGCCCAACGTGGCAGTCAGGCTGTCTTCTATGCTCCGCCTTACGAACTAGTCATTGACCGGGGGCGCTTGTTCTTGGGGAAGCAGCCTTCGCTCGGTGAGGGTGATGTGATGACGCTTGAGGTCGACACGCCTTTGCAGTTGGATGATGGCCGGCTCACGGCCCGTTTCCTCTCCATCGACCGGCTGTCGGAGATTCCGCGCGAGCCTCATCGGGTGGCTGTTGACGCTGAGGGCATGGAGTGCTTGCAGGTGAGGCGCATTCGGCCGGGCGACCGCTTCGTTCCGTTTGGCATGAAAGGTTCCAAACTGGTCAGCGACTTCCTGACCGATCGCAAGAAATCGCTCTTTGCCAAGCATCGGCAATTGGTTGTCACCCACGGCGAGCAGATTGTGTGGGTGGTAGGCGAACGCCCGGCCCAGCCTTATGCCATTCGGGAGGAATCGACCCGAAGGGTACTCCTGTTGGAGTGGCATCAAGGAACGTGTTTGGGCAAGAATCCATCTTGATGGACGAGATGGCTTGCGTTGCCATCCGCCTTCTCGCATTTTAGCGGCTACCTTTTCTCTTTTGTAAAGTC
>CALZOH010000182.1 GCA_945827465.1 uncultured Prevotellaceae bacterium | reverse complement strand
GCCTTTGCTATGACCACATGAGCCTCTCTCGCCACTCAAGTGAGCCTTAAAACAGTTTTTTCCTCAATTGGTCGTGAAAGGCTAATGAACAAATGGGGTCATTTATCCAGATAATCCGTTACAGACAAAGGAAGATAATAAAGGAGGTGAGAAACCTCGGCTGTTAAATTGCCAGAGGGACTTTTCAGCAGAGGCGCAGCCTGCAAGTTCAAAGAGAGAAGGAGCACCGCTATCAAACTCCATGTGCGATGCAGAAGGGGAATTGAATATAATCTCATGTTGGATTCGTTAATTGCTTCGAGTTGGACGTTATGAATGTACTTAATTCTTACGCACCTGCAAAATTAATCATTTTATTAAGATAATCTACTCTCCATCATTCCTAATAGGGCATGAAAAAGTGGAGGGGCAGGGGAAGCGGCTGATGAGCAGAAAAAGCGTAACTTTGCAACTCGTTATTTCCATCCCCGAAAGAATGACCTTTAGTTTGAAGTATCCGAGAGGCACCACCTTTTATTGCGTGTTAGCGGTTATGATCGTTGCCATTTGGGGCTCCACATTTGCTGCCACGAAGGTGCTGATACTTGACGGTATGAGTCCGTTGGGTATATTTATCATACGTTTCTTTGTAGCTTATCTTATCTTGCTTTGCTTGGGACGGGGACCATTATGGGCTAACAATATCGGCGATGAACTGAAACTGGCTCTTTCGGGAGTCTTGGGCGGTTCCCTGTATTATTTGTTGCAGAATACAGCGCTCACTCTGTCTCAAACGACCAATGTATCCTTCTTGTTAAGTTTCTGCCCACTTATCACGATGTTACTGGCAGTAGTGTTCTTTAAAGATCAACACATCACGCGCAATATGGCCATCGGATTGGCCGTGGCTCTCACGGGGGTAGGTTTTGTCATATTCAGCGGTCAGCACGAACTGCATCTTTCGCCAAAGGGTGATTTGCTGGCATTGGCGGCAGCCACGACATGGGCACTCTATAGCCAACTCATCCGACCACTGACCGGGCGTTATTCGTCCCTCTTTATGACACGAAAAGCTTTCTTTTACGGATGGGTTACGGCGCTACCTCTTTTTTTGAGTGATTCTTGGCGCACTGATTTAGCACTGCTGCAGCGCACCGAAGTTTTATTGAACATGGCTTACCTGACCGTGTTCGCCACCATTGTATGCTACCTGGTCTGGAACCTGATTATTCTTCATTTGGGACCGATACGCTGTGCATCGTTTTTGTACCTCGACCCCTTCTGTGCCGCTCTGTTTTCGTTGGCATTGATGGACGAGCGACTCACACCCGCCCTGACTGTGGGCCTGCTGTTGATTTTGAGTGGTGTTATCGTGGCACAGGGACACCTGCGACGCAAGTCTCAACCGAAGAAGGCGAAGGAGGACAAAGACATGACTTGCGAACCACTCGCCCCCAATACGCCGTTGGAATTGTGTCACCTGACTACAGGCTATCATCTTCCGAAGGGCGACAAAGTATTGGCTCAAGATCTTTCAGCCCAACTCCGAGCAGGCGAATTAACCTGTCTGCTTGGCAACAATGGCGTCGGCAAGTCGACATTGTTACGTACGTTGGCACATTTTCAACCGGCCCTACAAGGAGAAGTGAAACTCTTGGGTGAACCGTTGTCGCGTTTCAACGCAACGCGCTTGGCCCGCACATTGGGCGTTGTACTCACCGACAAAGTACCCACGGCTTCACTTCGCGCTGAAGAATTAGTAGCCATGGGGCGAATGCCTTTCACCGGATTTTGGGGCGGACTGTCTTCATCCGACCAGGCACTGATCAGACGCAGCATGGAGCAAGTAGGGATGCTCGACTTCTCTCGCCGACGCTTAGCGACGCTTAGCGATGGCGAACGCCAAAAGCTGATGATCGCTAAAGTGCTGGCCCAACAGACACCCATCATCCTCCTTGACGAGCCGATTGCCTTTCTCGATTTCCCCAGCAAAGTAGAAATTCTCACCCTCCTGCGCCGTTTGGCACGTGAAGAGGGTAAAGCCGTGCTGCTTTCCATTCACGATTTGGAGCTGGCCTTGCAGATGGCCGACCGCTTGTGGGTCTTGCAGCGTGATGGTAGTTTGTGCGAGGGCACACCTCGCGACTTAGCCAGCGAAGGTCGATTGGACTTTTTCTTTGAGGCGCACGACCTGCACTTCGACAAAGCCACGCTCCAGTATTCTCTTACCAAACATTTCTGAACCGATTACGTAAACGTATGATAGTATGTATTGCCGAAAAGCCCAGTGTGGCCAAAGACATTGCACACGTTTTGGGTGCAACCGAACAGCATGAAGGTTATATGCAGGGAGCCGGTTATCAGGTTACCTGGACGTTCGGTCACCTCTGCGAACTGAAATATCCCGAAGATTATACGCCGATGTGGAAAACCTGGAGCTTGGGCGCACTACCCATGGTCCCTCGTCCCTTTGGCATCCGCTTAAAGCAAGACAAAGGTGTCGAGAAGCAATTTCGCGTCATCGAAAACCTCATGCGCCAAGCCGAACTCATCATCAACTGCGGTGATGCCGGTCAAGAAGGTGAGCTGATACAACGATGGGTGATGCAAAAAGTCGGCGTCACTTGTCCGGTACAACGACTTTGGATTTCTTCACTTACCGAAGAGAGCATTCGCGAAGGGTTCAACAATTTAAAGGACCAAAGTGAATATACTTCGCTCTACGAAGCCGGACTTTGCCGTGCCATTGGCGACTGGCTGCTGGGCATGAACGCTACTCGGTTATACACGTTAAAATACGGACGACACGAACGCCAGGCGCCCCCACTCTCTATCGGACGGGTGCAGACACCCACACTGGCACTGATTGTAAACCGTCAGCGAGAAATCGATCGCTTCGTACCCGAACCATATTGGGTATTGGCCACTGTCTACCGCGATGTGTTATTCACCGCCACCAAAGGGCGCATCACCGACGAGCAGCAGGGGCAAGAAGCCTTGCAGCAGATCGAGGGCAAACCGTTTGAGGTGGTCGACGTCAGTGCCAAGAACGGACGTGAAGCACCGCCCCGTCTGTTCGACCTGACATCACTACAAGTAGAATGCAATCGTAAGTTCGGCTTTTCGGCCGACCTGACGCTCTCGCTCATACAGAGCCTGTATGAAAAGAAGGTGACCACTTATCCACGCGTTGATACCACATACCTGAGCGATGACATTTATCCGAAGTGCGGTCCCATCCTCAATGCCCTCAAGCCCTACGCCCCCCTGCTCGAACCGCTACGAGGACGCAAGCTTCTGAAGAGCAAGAAGGTGTTCGACTCCACCAAGGTTACCGACCACCACGCCATCATTCCCACCGGCGTCTTGTCCAATGCGCTTTCACCTGACGAAAGCCGGGTATTCGACCTCGTTGCCCGCCGCTTCATCAGCGTGTTTTATCCTGATTGTTTATTTACTACCACCACCGTACTCGGCGATGTCGACGGCATCGGTTTTAAAGTCACCGGCAAGCACATCACCTCACCAGGCTGGCGCACCGTGTTTGCCAACGACCGCAAAAGTAACGGCGACGATGACGAGGAAGAGCGCAAGGAGGCAGACGAGGAATGCCTTTTGCCCGACTTCATAAAAGGGGAAAGCGGACCCCACCAGCCTACCCTCTCGAAAAAAATGACCTCTCCGCCGAAGCCCTATACCGAAGCCACACTGCTTCGCGCCATGGAAACGGCCGGCAAGATGGTTGACGACGAAACGCTGCGAGAGGCCCTCAAGGAGAATGGTATCGGACGTCCTTCTACGCGTGCCGCTATTATCGAAACCCTCTTTAAACGTCGTTACATCGTTAAGGTTCGCAAGAACCTGATGGCTACTACCACCGGATGCCAACTCATCGATATTATCCACGAAGACTTACTCAAGAGTGCAGAGTTGACCGGTCGATGGGAGAAAAAGCTACGCGACATTGAACACCGCCGATATGCCTCCGCCACCTTTATTGAAGAACTCAAACAGATGGTCAGCGACATTGTTGCTCAGGTCTTACGCGACAACTCCAACCGCCATGTGGAAGCGACTCCCGAGCCTACCAAGACTCCATCACGCAAGTCTAAAAGCACAAAGTCTGAAAAGCATTGATACAATATTCCGATCGCTTTGGAGTTATAGAGATATTAATCATGAACAAACTCATCTGTATAGTCATCCTGCTTTTCGTGCTCTCTGCTTGCGGTGCCGACAAACACCTCAAGAAAGGTGACCAATATTATGCCATCGGCGAATACTACGAAGCCTCGTTGGAATATGCCAAGGCATACGCCAAGACTCCCCCACAGAAACGCAACGAACGTGGCGAACGGGCCTACAAGGTGGGCGAAAGCAACCGTAAACTTAATTATGTGGCTAAAGCCTTGGCTGCTTATCGTAATGCCGCACGCTATAAATTTACCGACACGCTTACTTATTTCTATATAGGTGAACTCGAACGGGCCTCACGCGACTACAAAAGCGCCACCAAAAGTTACCAACTCTACCTGGAACAACATCCTGCCGATCCGGCAGCCCTCATCGGTCTGCAATCGTGCGCTGCTGCACCGGCCCTTCGCGAACGAGGTTCAAATTACACCGTACAAGAAGATCGCTTCTTCAACGCTCGCTACGATGACTTCAGTCCCGTACTCGCCGATGAGAAACTTTACTTCTCCTCAACTCGAAAAGAGGCTACCGGTGACGAGGTCAACGGCGTAACCGGAATGAAAAGCGGCGATCTCTTCGTTGCCGAGAAGGACGAGAAAGGCAAATGGAAACGCCCCGAGCTCGTCGCAGGCGGTGTCAATACTCCTTACGACGAAGGAGCATGCGCTTTCACGCCCGACGGACGCACAATGTTTTTCACCCGCTGCCGATGGGATGCACGTTATCCACGCATGGCTGAAATCTACCGCACCACACGCGCCGATGCTTCGTGGGGACAAGCCACGCTGTGCGAATTCTTTAAAGATACACTCTCAAATTATGCCCATCCTGCCGTCTCACCCGACGGCCGCTACCTGTATTTCGTGTCTGACATGCCCGGTGGACTGGGTGGTACCGACCTTTGGCGCGTCAGCATCGAAGGCGACCGAGGGTTCGGAGCCGTTGAGAACCTCGGAGAGCCCATCAACACACGCGGCAACGAGCGGTTTCCGACCTTCCGACCCAATGGTGACCTCTACTACAGCTCCGATGGAAAAGTGGGCATGGGCGGTCTCGACATTTATTGCGCCCGCTTTGACTCCACGGCCAAGCGTTGGAACGTTGACCACCTGCCCTATCCTGTCAATTCTCACGGCGACGACTTCGGCATGACGTTCGACGGCCTCCACAATCGTGGATACTTCACCTCCAATCGCACCAACCGACGTGGATGGGACAAGATATTCACCTTTGAATGCCCCGAAGTGATCCAAACCGTCACCGGATGGGTGTACGAGCAAGACGGTTACGAACTGCCACAAGGACAAGTGTACATGATTGGTGACGATGGCACCAACAAAAAGGTGTTGCTCAAACTAGACGGTTCGTTCAGCGAAGTAGTCACGCCAGGCGTACATTATCTATTCTTGGCCACTTGCGAAGGCTACATGAACTATCGTAATGCCCTCTATTTGCCACCCGACATTGGTTCCGTCGATACCACGCTGCAATTCCCCTTACCTTCAGTGAGCATTCCCGTATTGGTACGCAACGTCTTCTACGAATTCAATAAGGCCGATATTCTACCCGAGTCAGAACCGGCACTCGATAAACTCACCAGCCTCTTAAAGGAAAATCCATCCATCGTTATTGAACTGAGTTCCCATTGTGATTATCGAGGCTCAGATGCTTACAACGAACGACTTTCACAGCATCGTGCAGAATCAGTGGTGAAATACCTCACCGATCACGGCATCTCACCGCAACGCGTCATCGCACGAGGTTACGGAGAGAGTCAGCCCAAGGTCATCACCAAGAAGTTCGCCGAAATGTATCCATTCCTCCACGCTGGCGACACTCTCACCGAAGCATTTATCAAGCGTTTGAAACCTGAACAGCAAGACACCTGCAACGCCATCAACCGTCGCACGGAGTTCACCGTAGTACGCACCACCTTTGGTATGTTTGATGAACAGGGAAATCTGAAACTCGACGCCGTACTCAAACGCAATCCGGCAGCGCAAACCGATACCACCAAGAAGGCAGCCCCACCTGCTGCACTGGCGCCACAGCCAGCCAAGCAAAAAAAGCCAAAGTCAGCAGCCACCCAACCATCAGCCAAAAACAAAAAGGCGAGCAAGTAACACATCGTTTTATCATCTATTTTAATCGCAAAATTGTAGGGACGTATCGCATACGCCCTCCACGGCAGCGAGGATACCCATCGTTCAACCATCATATTACC
>CALZOH010000181.1 GCA_945827465.1 uncultured Prevotellaceae bacterium | reverse complement strand
TTTTATTTCCCGATCTACACGATAGCTTGATATTTGCTTATCAGCCTTACTTCACTTCCTCAAAATCAACAGCATCTCTGTATGAGCAACTTGCGCGCACGTGTTGCAATTATATCACAAACCGAAAATAAGCATCCATAAGCAACTACAGCTCGACAGCAAAAATACGATTTTTATTCATAAACAACGGGATGTAAACACATAAAAATCAAAAGTCTGTGTCAATTTTAACAGAATCTCCGCTTTTATCCTTACCTTTGTATATGAATTGGATATTGTGTCCTAAGAATAATAAGAAAACAATGCAAATTCATAACAATACATTGATAGCGGAATGCTCGGCTTACGATTTCAAAATAATGCTGGAACGTAAGAAAGTGAAGTCATGGCTTAAATCTGTATCGGCTTTTGCCAATACGGATGGCGGCAGTTTGTTCTATGGAGTGAACGATGACGGAGTGATTGTAGGTTTGGAAAATCCGCAGGCCGATGCAGACTTTATCAGCGAAACCATCAAAGCAAGACTTGACCCTGTACCGGAAATACAACTTATTCCGATGGAACACGAAGGGCACTCTTTGCTTGAAGTGAAAGCAAAGGCTGGAACGCTTACACCTTATTACTATTATCAGGACGGAATATGTACCGCGTATGTACGGGTTGGCAATGAAAGCGTAGAGTGTAATTCACAGCAACTTCTTTCGTTGGTACTAAAGGGTACGCACATGACATGGGATTCACTGCCTACCCAAGTGGATGCCAGCAAACACTCGTTCATCATCCTTGCCAATACTTTCCGTGAACAAACCCATCAGGAATGGAACGACAAATATCTGGAATCATTCGGTTTGGTTACTCCTGACGGTAAATTGACCAATGCAGGATTATTGTTCGTGGATAACTGCACCGTATTCCAATTACGTATTTTCTGCACTCGTTGGACTGGACTTTATAAAGATGATGCCATAGTTCCATAGAGCATCGGGCTAACCTTGTATTGCTATTGAAATACGGTATGGATTTCATCAAGAACTACACAATGAGCGGATGGGTGAAGATGCCGAATTATCGTCTGAACCTTCCTGACTACTCCGACCGTGCCATCTTTGAAGGGTTGGTAAACCACCTTATCCATAGGGATTATACCATGATGGGCGGTGAAGTACATATTGACATTTATGATGACCGCGTAGAACTGGTATCGCCGGGCGCCATGCTTGACGGTACACAGATTCAAGACCGCGACATATACAAAGTGCCGTCCATGCGCCGTAACCCCGTCATTGCAGACATGTTCACACAGTTGGACTATATGGAGAAACGTGGCTCCGGCTTACGCAAAATGCGGGAACTTACGGAGAAACTTCCTAATTTCCTGCAAGGAAAAGAGCCACAATATCAAACGGAAGCGACCTCTTTCTACACCACTTTCTATAATCTGAACTGGAGTGAGAACGGAAGAATTCCTGTGGTGGAAGTAGCCTACAGGGTAAATAGTACCCTCGAAAAGTTCCCTGTAAACGAAGAAAGTTCGGTGAAAAAGTACCCTGTAAACGAAAATAGTACCCCCAAAAAGTATCCCGTAAAAAGGAATACTAACAAATCAGTTGGTAGAACGGCTCAGCGTATAATAGATATGGTTATATCTAACCCGATGATAACTCGTGAAAAAATGGCAGATGAATTGGGTATCTCTTTAGATGGTGTCAAGAAACAGATAAAAAATCTTCGAGACAGAGGGATTCTTACGCATGAAGGTTCTGATAAAGCTGGCTATTGGCGCATTATTGTTAACCCTCAAACTGAGCAATAAACCTATGGGAACATCTTTCATTCCACATTGTACAATAATTGCCGTTTTGATTATTGCCTTTTTGTTTGCCTCCTTACCGCAGGTAAGCCATAAAACGCGATACAGAGTGCTTTATGCAATAGCTATCAGCATGCTATTTGCCGTGATTCCTATCAGTGAGTGTCTAACCGGAGACACTAAAAATTCAAACAGCAATTATCTTCTTGTTCTGATATTCGATGTTGCGGTAGGTTATTTCTGTATCTACATTGCCGCATTGCTGAAATTCAATGTCCTTAAACGAAAGAATCTGGCATTGGAAAATGCCTTGACCAAAAAGCAACAAGAAAATGTAGCAATTCTATTGGAACATCAGAATGAAAAGCAACAAGCACTTCTGCAAAGAGAACTTGAATGGTTGGCAGATAAAATCAAGATGTTCACAGAGGAAGAACGGAATGCGATTCTTGCCAGTGCTTGCGCATTTGCAGAACACTATTTGAACAACAAATGGCTGACCGATAAATTAGGTAAGGATCCTGCTACTGTTTCCAATTGGGTGACCAACACTACCCAGCCAAGTCTTGAGGTACTTATCGCTATTGAAGTACCAGTTTAGGAGTTGGTTAGACAGAATGAGTTTAATCAAGAGAAATAAGTCGAAATGATGACAATAGAGGAAATTCAGACTTGCAAAGAAAGCCAGACGTACGATCGAAAGAGCATTCAGATAGAAGCCAAAGCGTTCGGCGAAGGTATTATTGACCGTATCTGTAGTGAGTTGGAAACAAAAGGCTGCGCCATCCCGTCATCCCATGTTGACGCGTTCATTCTGAAGGCAACGTTGATGGCAGTGTGGACAACTGAAAAAGAGTTCGACCGCCCAAATACTGCCCAAGATAATGACACTGTAAATGGTATGGTAAACGCGCAAGATCAATCCGTAGTTTTAGGTATAATTCTTAGAACTACGAAACGTGACCTTTATGTTCTCTGTGACATGAATCTCATCCAATTTGTTGGAAGTGATAAGACTGGGCATTGGGCGATAATACTTTATGGGCAATAGATAAAAACAATGATACTGGTTGAAGGAACATACGAGAACCTTATAACTGACGGGCTTAGGCAAGACATGCTTGATGCGTCATCGGTAGGTAGGGTGTGTAAGCTGGAAGATATCGATAGTGCAGAGTCGCCCAATATGCTTGCGGAGCATCTGAGCAAGCTCATCCGCAATCGCCTTTCTGACGAGAATCTTTCAGCAGAAGAGCGCACTGATTTTGCCAATCGGCTGATTGATTTCCTGGGAGAAGGGAAGGAGGAAAAAATTGTTGATGAGAAGCAAATGCTGTCAGCTGTTGTCTCACAACATGAAGAGGCACGACTGAAAGCAACTAACAGTACGCCGGTGCGTCCTCTTACGGGTTTCAGAGTGAGTAATCTATTTACGGGTGGACAAAGTCATGTATCTCTCAGTAGCGAGATTGAGCGTGACATAGAGAGTGCCGACAGCATCTGCATGATTGTTTCCTTCTTGAGACTTTCAGGTGTAAACCTCATCTACGATCATCTGAAACGTTTCTGTAGTAATTCTCAACATAAACTTCGCATTATCACAACCACCTATTGTGGCGTGACGGATACCAAGGCGGTGGAGCGTTTGGCAAGCCTTCCCAATACGGAAATACGCATTTCGTATAATACCGAGATAGAACGTCTACATGCTAAGTCTTACATATTTGAACGCAATTCGGGCTTCAGTACGGCTTATATCGGTTCGAGCAATTTGTCGAAGTCGGCACAGACCGACGGCCTTGAATGGAACATTCGTGTGACCAACATAGAGAATCCGCACATCATTAATGCTGCCCTTGCCACATTTGATATTTATTGGAATAGTCACAACTTCGAGGATTTCTTCGAAGGGGGTATAGACAAACTATATAAAGAACTTCAGAAAATTCGCGAGCCAAAACTCTCAACAGATGTATTGGCTAAGTACACCATTTTGCCCCATCAGAAGCAGATACTCGACAAATTGTCTGTGATGCGCGAAGCGGGTGTGCATCGTAACCTTATTGTAGCTGCAACGGGTACAGGTAAAACAGTCATTTCCGCTTTTGACTATAAAGTATTCACCGAACAAACAGAAGGTACACACCGATTGTTGTTTGTGGCTCATCGTGAGGAAATCCTCAAGCAATCGCGCAGAACATACAGAAGCGTTCTACAGGATGCCAATTTTGGAGACTTGTGGGTTGGTGATTCGCGACCGAATAATGGCATTGATTATCTGTTTATATCAGTCGCAACATTCAACTCGAAGTATGAAGGCATCTTCCGGAGTCTTCCATCTGACTATTACGACTACATTGTTATTGACGAGGCACACCACCTCGTAGCCGACAGCTATCGAAAGATACTCTGTAAGTTTACGCCTAAGCTGCTTGTAGGTCTTACTGCTACTCCCGAGCGTATGGATGGCGTAAGTCTGCTACCAGACTTTGCTGGCCAGATTAGTGCTGAGATTCGTTTGCCTAAAGCCCTTGATGAAGGTTTACTGACTCCTTTCCAGTACCTTTGCATCAGCGATGATACCGATCTCACGGACGAAGAACTCATGCAAGGCGACCGTTATGTGGCAACCAAACTCACGGAGAAATTGTGCAATTGCGAACGAGTAGGATTGATTATAAACCGTCTGCAATATTATCTGGCTGACGAACATAAGTGCCGTGCATTGGGATTCTGTGCCACAAAGAAGCATGCCCAGTACATGGCCGAGGAATTCTGTCGCGCAGGTTTGAAAGCAGATTATCTGACTTCTGACAACGATGCAGAACGACTCTCTCTGAATAAGCAGTTAGCAAAGGGTGAAATCAACTACCTCTTTGTGGTGGATATTTTCAACGAGGGCGTGGATATTCCTGCAGTCGATACGGTACTCTTCCTGCGTCCTACAGAGTCGTTGACTATCTTCCTACAACAGCTTGGACGTGGTCTTAGTCTTTATCCTGGCAAGCAGCAACTGACGGTATTCGACTTCGTTGCTCAACTCAACCAGACGTACGACTTTGCCAGCCGTTTCCGCAGCCTTCTCACCCGTACAGACAAAAGTGTGGTGGATCAGGTTAAGAATGGCTTTACACTTCTTCCACATGGATGCACCATCCACATGGAAGAAAAGGCACAGGAGTACGTGTTGCAAAACATCAAAGCAGCCATCTATAATAAGGAACGTCTCGTAAAGGAACTACGTACCTACACCCACACTCCAACACTCGCTGAGTTCATGGAGAATAACGGACTGGACATTCGTCTCATATACAAGAGTGGCAACTGTTGGTCCAGTTTGAAACGTGAGGCAGGAATGTGCGATTATCCTGATGATGAGAACACAAATCGTTTTGTGAAAGGTATTGGTAATCTCGTACACGTGAATAGCGTTTCATACATGAACTTTATTCGCAAAACAATGCTTGCCAAAGGAAACATTAAGTGTAGCGATGAGCGTGAGGAGACATTTGCCGTAATGCTTTATTATGCACTTTTTATCGATAAAATAAGCAAAGTTGGCGTAAAGAGTATTGGTGAAGAATGCGTCGTCTGGCTGATTATCCAGCGTTCATTTCCGAAATACTTGAACTAACAGATTATTTGCTTGCCAATCTCGAAACCAAGACATTTTCCGTGGGTGAAGGAATGCCCGTGAGTCTTGAGCAATATGGCTGCTACACTCGTGAGGAAGTTTTTTCAATCTTCAAGCGACAGACAGCCGATAAGAGGATGCAAGGTTCGGTGGCCGGTATATTCAACATCGAGGAATTGAATACTGAACTTTTCTTCGTTACGTTAAACAAGTCAGATAAAGATTTCTCTGCTGAAACAATGTACAACGACTATGTAGTCAGCGAGAACGAGTTCCATTGGGAGTCGCAGAATACCGATTCCCACCAAGGTAAAGGCAAGCGATTCGTCGAACAGAAAAAGAATGGCAAGAAGTTCCTGCTTTTTGTCCGTGAAAATAAAAAGGACGGCTTCGGCAACACATGCCCATTCATCTGCTTCGGTCTTGTTGACTACATCCGTTCAAAGGACGATAAACCTATGAAGATCAATTGGCAGACGCACCAACCTATTCTGCCAAAATTCATCAATGCCGTATAAAGTTATGGAGAAGAAACATTATAACGTTGTGGCAGCAGTCATCGTAGACAATGACGAAGTGCTGTGTATGCAACGAGGACAGACGAAGTTTGAATACACGAGCTATAAGTGGGAATTTCCCGGAGGGAAAATAGAGCCAGGAGAGACTCCCGTAGAAGCCCTGCATCGTGAGATTCTCGAAGAGATGGCAATGGATGTTCGTGTAGACAAGCACCTTGTCACCGTGGAGCATGAATATCCGGATTTCCGTATCACGATGGTAGCATATCTTTGCACGTCCATGACAGGTCGCACTTTTACTATGAATGAGCGCAACGCTCACAAATGGCTCCCCTATTCACAGCTATCAAACCTTGAATGGGCAGTTGCAGATGTCGGGGTTGTGGAATCAATTACGACCTTATCAACAATAATAAGCACATAGAAAACATGAGCCTATAAAAAGTAAATGGCGTGTAACTCACCAGAGCTATACGCCATTTGATAGTGTATTCTTAATTTCTATAGGTGCCTTACTTCACCTCCTCGAAGTCGGCGTCTTGGATGTTGTCCTTTTCTTGCTGATT
>CALZOH010000180.1 GCA_945827465.1 uncultured Prevotellaceae bacterium | reverse complement strand
TATAAAATAACAACATCTTTGAAAGTGGGAGGCTTTCTTAAATGAAAGAGCCGTGGTAAAAAAGCACAAAATAGAAAAGCACATTTTGTACTTCGGTCAAATTCCACTATCTTTGCAGCCGGAATATTTATATATACAAGGATATGAGTAAAATCATAGCATTGGCAAATCAGAAAGGCGGTGTAGGGAAAACTACCACTTCCATTAATCTTGCAGCCTCTTTAGCTACTTTGGAGAAGAAGGTCCTACTCATTGATGCCGACCCACAAGCCAATTCTTCATCAGGAATAGGAGTTGACATCAACCATATTGACACCTCGATTTACGAATGCATCATCAGCAATATTGATCCGCACGAAGCCATTTATACAACCGACATAGAAGGACTCGACATTATTCCTTCGCATATCAATTTGGTAGGAGCAGAAATAGAAATGCTGAATCTCGAAAATCGAGAAAAGGTTTTAGGACGTATTATTGCCCCACTCAAAGACGAATACGACTTCATTCTGATTGACTGTTCTCCTTCTTTAGGACTTATCACGGTGAATGCTCTCACTGCCGCAGACTCAGTCATCATCCCTGTACAATGTGAATATTTTGCTTTGGAAGGTATTAGCAAACTGCTCAACACCATCCGCATCATAAAAAAGAAACTCAATCCCAATCTGCAAATCGAAGGATTCCTTCTTACCATGTTTGATAGTCGTTTGAAACTGGCCAACCAAATCTATGATGAAGTAAAACGTCATTTTCAAGAATTGGTTTTCAAGACCGTCATCATGCGTAATGTCAAACTCAGTGAGGCTCCCAGCCATGGTATGCCCGTCATCTTATACGATGCGGAATCAAAAGGGGCAGTAAACCACCTTGCCTTGGCTAAGGAAATCATCAAGAAGAACGAAAAATAATGGCAGTACACAAAAAATTTCAAGCACTCGGAAGAGGATTGGATGCTTTGATCTCCAATGAAGATGTAACCACACAAGGTTCATCGTCCATCAACGAGATTGCCATTGATAAGATAGTAGCCAACCCCAACCAACCTCGTAGGGAAATGGACGAGGAAGCTCTTCAAGAACTTTCACAATCCATTCAGGCCATCGGTATCATTCAGCCGATCACACTCCGACAAATGGATGACGGCACCTACCAGATTATTGCCGGAGAACGCCGCTGGAGAGCATCAAAATTAGCCGGTCTGACCAGCATTCCAGCTTACGTTAGAACAGCATCTGACGAAAAGATGATGCAAATGGCCCTCGTTGAGAACATCCAACGTGAAGATTTAAACTCTATCGAAATCGCTTTGGCCTACAATAATCTGATAGAACAATTTCAACTGACACAGGAACAATTGGCTGAAAAAGTCGGTAAAAAACGTACCACTGTTGCAAATTATCTCCGTTTGCTTAAGTTGCCGGCCGACGTTCAAATCGCTTTGCGTAATAAGCAAATTGATCAAGGTCACGCACGTGCCTTGCTCGGCATACAAAGCCCATCCACTCAGTTGAAACTCTTCAAGGAAATCCAGAAAAACGATTATTCGGTCAGAAAAGTTGAAGAGATGGTTCAAGCCATCAATAATGGTGATGACATCAAAAGCGGCAAGCACATGGTGAAGACCGACAAGCCCCTGCCGGAAGAATATGTTGCCATCAAACAACGCCTCAGCGACTTTTTCCAGTCGAAAGTGCAAATGACCTATTCTCAAAACGGCAAAGGAAAAATCAGTATTCCCTTCCAATCACAAGATGATTTGGAAAGACTGATGTTGCTGTTTGACAATCTGAAAAAATGAGCATAAGGAATGTAACAATTTCTTTCGTTATCATTTTTCTCGCAGAGATACTTTTCTCGGCCATTCCCTCGCACGCTCAAGTCATAGAGAAACAAACGACCGACACTTTACGTGCTGTGAGCGACAGCATCATCCGAAGAAGTCAGGAGCAAGTCGACAGTCTTACCCAAGCTGATAATACAGTCATCACTCCCGAAGACTCTACCCGAAAGGTTAAACAGAAAAAGGAAAAGTTCATTCCCGATCCCAAACAAGCCTTATGGATGTCGCTCGTTATACCGGGAGCCGGTCAGATATATAATCGGAAGTTTTGGAAATTGCCCATTATTTATGGTGGATTCATTGGTTGTACCTATGCTCTGCTTTGGAATCAACAAATGTACAAGGACTACTCCCAAGCCTACATTGACATTATGGATGACGACCCTAATACGGCCAGCTACCTTAAAATGCTGCCGTTAGGCTACAACATCGAAGGCAAGGAAGAACAGTTTAAGAACATTTTCAAACATAAGAAAGACTTTTATCGCCGTAATCGCGACCTCAGTATATTTGCGTTCATTGGCGTTTACCTCATCTCTGTTGTCGATGCCTACGTAGACGCACAACTCTCAACCTTTGACATCACCAAAGATCTGAGCATGAAGGTTGAGCCCGCTGTATTTCAGCAACAACGAGCAACGGGCAACAGCCGCGCCATCGGACTGCAGTGCAGTTTTTCTTTCAAATAACTAATTCGTACCAAATGAAGACTCTAAAGATATTTATCATCACATTCTTATTGGCTTGTCCCGCAACTTGGGCACAACAAGAAGACAAAGAAGACAAAGACGACGAGCTCAACCTGCCGGAAGGCATGCTCGAAAATACGGATTCACTCATTGCCGCCTGGAATTTGAGTCAATCCTACAAGATTGATACCGTTTCGCAATTGGCTGACGTCAATCCCTACTTCGAGAATGCTGTTTACGAAGACCGTTTGAAGAGAATTCCTGCCATCATGGATATGGCTTATAATGAAGTTGTACAAAAATATATCGACCAATATACCGGACGACTTCGGCACTCCGTTTCATACATGTTGGGAGCATCTAATTTCTACGTTCCCATCATGGAAGAAGCGCTTGCACAATATCAGCTTCCCCTTGAATTGAAATATCTTCCGGTCATCGAGTCGGCATTCAATCCACGCGCACGCAGCAGGGTAGGCGCCATGGGCCTTTGGCAATTTATGGCCGCAACCGGCAAACGTTACGGACTTGAAATCAACAGCCTGGTTGACGAGCGCTGTAATCCCATTAAAGCTTCCTACGCAGCAGCAAGATACCTGAAAGATCTATATGATATTTTCGGCGACTGGAATCTGGTGATTGCCGCCTACAACTGTGGTCCCAACAACATCAACAAAGCTATTCATCGTGCCGGCGGTGAACGCGACTATTGGAAAATCAGTTCGTACCTCCCGCGCGAGACCCAAGGATACGTGCCTGCTTTCATTGCGGCCAATTACGTAATGAATTACTATAGCGTACATAATATCCAACCGATGCGCGTCAGTTTTTCTTCCAACACCGACACCATTCTTGTGAACCGCGATGTCAAAATGGAAAAAATTGCCAGCATCTGCAATATTGACATCAACGAACTGAAGGCCCTGAATCCACAATATAACACCACCCTCATACCGGGCTATAAGATGGAGTGCATCTTGCGCATGCCGCAAAAACAGATTCTCACCTTCATCGACTTGCAAGACTCTATCTATAGCGATGACAAAATGGCGGAACGCTCTTTGTCACAAACTGCCGACAGCGACGCCTCTCCCAACGCGAAGACTACTAAGTCTACCTCCAAAAGTTCCGGTTCAAGCCCGCGCTACGTCACCATACGCAAAGGCCAGACCCTTTCGGTCATTGCCAAGCAAAACCATACCACCGTCGCCAACCTGCGCCGACTCAACGGCATCAAGGGCAGTAGCATCCGAGCCGGAAAGAAAATCAGAGTCAGATAAACCCTCCCATCCCTCTTAGATATGGACACAGGAAAATTACCCCTCAAAGAAACGCCTCAAGAACAAGAAGAGCGTGAAGAAAAAATGATTTACGATGCATTTCGTAAGTTACTTGATACCTATCTGGCATCCAACCATCGTAAAAAAGTAGACATCATCACCCGAGCCTTTAATTTTGCCAAACAGGCACACAAAGGAGTCAGACGACGCTCGGGAGAGCCCTATATCCTTCATCCCATCGCCGTGGCACAAATTGCCTGCGGCGAAATCGGATTAGGTTCAACCTCCATTTGCGCTGCTCTTCTGCATGACGTGGAAGAAGATACCGACTATACGTATGAAGACATTCGGAATCTTTTTGGAGAAAAGATCTCGAACATCGTAGAGGGACTTACCAAAATTTCCGGCGGTATCTTCGGCGACAAGGCCTCCTTGCAGGCAGAAACCTTCAAGAAGTTGCTACTGACCATGAGCGACGACATCCGTGTCATCCTCATCAAGATTTCTGACCGCCTGCACAACATGCGGACACTTTCGAGCATGCTTCCCAGCAAGCAATATAAGATTGCCGGCGAAACGCTCTACATCTACGCACCGCTCGCCGACCGTTTGGGCCTGAACAAAATCAAGACCGAGCTTGAGAATCTGAGTTTCAAGTACGAGCATCCCGACGATTATGCAGCCATTACCCGACAGTTGGCTTCCACCCAGGCCGAGCGCGACAATATCTTCAAGAATTTCACGCCACCCATTCGGGCTGCGCTCGATAAGATGCCCATCGATTATCAAATCGTTTCACGCATCAAAAGCCCCTACTCTATTTGGTCGAAGATACAGAACAAGCACGTTTCTTTTGATGAAATCTTCGACATCCTTGCCATCCGCATTATCTTTACGCCTCATAATCCTGAAGAAGAAATCAACGATTGCTTCAACATCTACGTAGCCCTGACCCAAATCTATAAATCCCATCCCGACCGGTTCCGCGACTGGGTGAGCCATCCTAAGGCCAACGGCTACCAATCGCTCCACGTAACCCTGATGAGCAACGATGGTGAATGGATTGAAGTTCAAATTCGCTCGCAGCGAATGGATGACATCGACGAACAAGGCGTAGCTGCCCATTGGAAATATAAGAGCAAGGACGGAGTGAGCCATCCCGAAGACGATAAGATGGACGGATGGTTACATACCATCAAAGAGATTCTCGACGACCCGCAGCCCGACACCCTCGACCTGCTCGACACCATCAAGCTCAATCTCTTTGCGTCTGAAATCATCGTCTTCACGCCCAAGGGCGAAATCAAGTCGATGCCGGCCAACGCCACCGCCCTTGACTTTGCTTTCAGCATCCACTCTTTCCTGGGCACGCATTGCATCGGCGCCAAGGTCAATCATAAATTGGTTCCGCTCATGCACCATCTCAAGAGCGGCGACCAGGTTGAGATTCTCACGTCTCGCAACCAACAAGTCAAGCATGAATGGCTCAAATATGTCACCACGGCCAAAGCCAAAAGCAAAATTCAGACTTGCCTGCGCAAGATGAACCGCGAAACGGAACAGGAAGGTTTCAAGATTCTTCAGGATTTCTTGGAAAAGAAGAATTTGGAAATCAGCCCCGACATCATCAACAAATTGCGCCAATTCCATCGCTTCGAGAGCAAGGAAAGCCTGTTGCAGGCCTTGGGGCAGAAGAAATATATCCTGACTGATGCCGACTGCGACTATTTGCGTGGAAAACGCCACACCTCCGGCTGGCGCAAGTTCATCCCCTTCATCAATAACAAAAAAGAAGAGGCCGACATCGAAGACGACACCAACTTCATGAGCCATATTGACCGGAAGAAGGTGCTGACCCTTACCGACGCCAACATCCGGCATTGCCAGATTGCAACCTGCTGTCATCCCATTCCGGGCGACGATGCCTTAGGCTTTATCGACGAAGACGAGAACAAGCTCTTTATTCACAAGCGCAACTGCGAAAAGGCCATGAAGCTCAAGAGCAACTTCGGCAATAACATCATCGCCATCAACTGGGACATCCATACGCCGCTCTTTGAAACAACCATCAACATCAGCGGCATTGATGAGAAAGGCATGTTGCTCAAAATCGCCGAATCGCTTTACCAGCAAGAGCATGTCAACGTTGTGGCCCTGAACATTGCCGGCAACAACGGTATTTTTGAGGCACAGCTCACGGTGCGCGTCCATAACACCGAAGAGGTTCGCAACATCTGTCTTGCGCTCAAAAAAATCGACAAAGTGATGAAGGCTGTTCGTTTCGACTAATCAGTCCCCATCATTCGTTAGCTCCATTCGCGCAACCCGCTGCTATCTTTCTATTCTGCATAGAGCATACAACGACTTCAACGTAGGAATCGGATTGGCCAGTTTTCGCCGGAAATGATAGGTGGCTATCAGCACCCATACGGCCATGCCGAACAAGAAGGTATCAAAGACCAGTAGAGTTGCTCCAGAGCCGTAAGGGATGAAATGAAGAAATAAGTGAAAATCTAATGACGGGGAAATGTCAAGGACTGAAAGAAGGCTGGAAGGGGCCCTGTTTCAACCGGCTAAATAATTTGGAAGAAAGGATGGACGCTCCCCCAAATGTAGGCCTTTGGAGCGCTGTTTAAACGTAACTGACTTATTCTTCTTGACATCCTTTGCTAAAAAATCGCTGCAAAGTTAAAGAGCTAATCGAAAACGTCGAAAGCAGTTCGGCCCTTTTCGGGGAGAGCGCTTCTCCAAAGTGTAGAAATTATCTCCAAAAAATGAGAGTAATTTTGACTCGGTGTAGAAATTACCTCCAAAAAA
>CALZOH010000179.1 GCA_945827465.1 uncultured Prevotellaceae bacterium | reverse complement strand
AAGGCATACCCTCGTCTATAGATATTGAATTCTTAGAATTAAACGACAACCCCTAACATAAGCGTCACTTTTACTGGTATCATCCCATCAAAGCGTAACCGTAACGACCGGACGAATCAATGTTGACGAAGACCAATCATTGCCTTGCATAACTTGTCCCAACTTCATGGCGAAGTAGCTGGTTCCATCAAACCATAAATAACGTTTTCCCGACACAAGAGGCTGACTATTCTCAATGCTTTCTAATGCCTGATTGACTACATCTACATGATTGTATACATAGTCTGACTCTGTACGATTCATCACGCGCCACCCCGATAGACCGGCTGCACCGAACGTAGCTAATTTGGCCGACATCACTTGATTCATCTCATACACACTCTCCATTCCGGTAAAATAACAAGTGATATCTTCTGGCGACAACAGCGTCAACTGTTTGCCTTCAGCGGCTATTACGCAACAACCATTATAAGCCGCTCCCACTTGAATACCAGTCTCGTTATTACCGCCACTCGGCTCGTCGGTCTCTTCATTACCTGAAGAAGACTCCCCACCCTCGGTTAAAGTAAACTCAAGGTCAATGGGCGTTTTGTTCCAATCCTCGGCAATAAAGCGACCCGACAGATTGAACACAGACGTGGCACAACTACCGCTGATAGCATAAATCCGATTCGCCTCAAAAGCTTCATTGGCCGTATAACTATATGATTTTTCGCCGCTACCGGAGGTAACCGATACGGTTATCTGCGCTTTTTCAGCAGTAGGTATCAAGAAGTATCCGCTGAGGTCAGACCAAGTAGTGGACGATTCATTCTCCCGATTAAGCGTCACCACAAACGAATGAGGATCGCCTGCACCTTCACCATTCACGCATAAAGCCGGACGAAATGAAGAGATGCTCACCTTGACAGATGTCGCATCCAACGGAACATTCGACACCGAAATTTTATCTAAATAGACTACCTTGCGCTTCAGTTGGATTTCCAACGGCTGCATATTACCTCCCACCGTAACGCGATTGTAAGCCGCCTGCAAATCATTATGAGCATACAGACCTTCTTTCAAAAGTATCATCGTCGACTTGTCGGCTTGAGCAGCCGAAGGGATATGATAACGTTCCTGACTGATTCCGGCCACACTATACAAATCATAGACTCCCGACTCTAAATTCAAGGATAATTCCTCCTGCGCAGACTCGATAAACTCCCTTAACAGGCACGACTCCCCCTTAAACACATAAACATATACCGGGAAAGAAACTTGATCATTACTTCCGGCTCTAACCGAAACAGACAATACTGACGATGTGCCTTCCACCTCGGAGTCATCTTGACTGCAGCCAACCAAAAAGAACGTCAACACTAATAATAATAACGTTTTGGAAACCTTCATAGTTAATTGTTTTATGGCCGCTAAATTACAATTTTTAAACGAATCCAAACTAAATAGTCTAAAATATTTTTCCAAAGTACCTCTTTTTATGCAAGGAAAACATAAAATTGCCGTAATTCACCGTTGTAAATGGTAGATTTCGGCATGCCATCTCTCAAATAGCCGCGGCAATCTGTTCCGCGTCTATTTTCCCCAACCTAACCATCTTTTTATTATACTTCCACCAATTGAGCAGTCCTCTGTTTTCCACCTTCTTTTTGTTCGGCAGATGACGGTATTTCACCACATAGTCTTTCAACTGTTCATAATTCTCCTGCCACTTCAAATCTCTCTTGTTCATCATATCTGCTTATCCTTACGTTAATCATATTTGCTACACTATCGGAAGCAGTCGCAAAATTACGAAAAACATTCTATCGCCATAGATGGTTCAAAAACTATTGAATAACGAAACAGAAAGAGGCATGAGCAAACGCCCATACCTCTTCCTAACACCTCTCTTTTGAGCGGAATTCACACGGTAAGACTATTCGATGGCATCCTTGATACAATCCACAATATAATGCACATCATCATCGGTCACCATCGGTCCGGCAGGAAGACACATACCCACCTTGAAGATTGCCTCTGACACGCCATTGAGATAAGCCGGCGCCTGGGCATATACCGGTTGCTTGTGCATGGGCTTCCACACCGGACGGGCCTCCACCTTTCTTTCCAGCATAAACAAACGCAAGGCTTCCACATTGTTGTTGGGCTGACAATCCGTCGTTGCATTCTCCACAAGATGAATCACCCCGGCTGCACCACCCACTGCCGTCTTAATCACGTCCCGATAGGCTTTTTCTTGACCCTTGATCCTTAAATCCTCCTCCAAGGTAATCGTACAAAGCCAAAAGTTTGAATCATAACGAACATCTGCAGGCTGTTCATGAAGTGTAATGCCTTTCACATCTTTCAATAATTCCTTGTAAAGTTCCTGCACATGCTTATGGTGATTGATGTGTTGTTGTGCCACTTTCATTTGTCCTCTGCCAATACCGGCGCACACGTTGCTCATACGATAATTATAACCGATGGCCGAATGCTGGTAATAGGGATAAGCATCACGGGCCTGAGTAGCATACCACATAATCTCATCTTTATCTTTCGGATTCTGACAAATCAAGGCTCCTCCACCCGATGTAGTGATCATTTTGTTGCCATTGAAACTCAACACACCAAAACGGCCAAAGGTACCCAACATTCGACCGTCGAAACGCGATCCAAATCCCTCTGCCGCATCCTCTACCACCGGAATACCATACCTATCGGCAATCGCCATAATCTTATCTATTTGATAAGGCATTCCATAAAGAGCCACAGGCACAATCGCCTTCGGATAACGTCCCGTCACGGCCTTGCGGTCGACAATCGCCTTCTCCAATAGCTCAGGATCCATGTTCCAAGTCGTAGGCTCCGAATCCACAAACACAGGCGTAGCTCCCAAATAGGTAATCGGATGAGATGAAGCGCAGAACGTGAAACTCTGTACGATCACTTCATCACCTTGACCAACTCCGCAAGCCCTCAACGCCAAGTGTACAGCCGCCGTACCGGCGGAAAGGCAAACCACCCGATGAGCCTCCTCCACCCCCTCCTGAGGGAGGAGAGAAGAAGCCCCCTTCCCTTCTGGGGAGGGATGGGGAGAGGCCACAAACTTCTCCAATTCATCTTCAAACGCATTCACATTAGGACCAAGAGGCACAACCCAATTCGTATCGAAGGCCTCCTTCACATACTGCTGTTCCCATCCCTCCTCGCTCATATGAGCCAGACAGAGATATATTGTCTTTCTTTCTTCCATATTATTTCTTTAAATCATTTCACCATTATACCTTATTTTCTTTCCCAACACCGTAGCGAATATCATTTCAATATCCTTCCAGAAGCTGTAGTGACGATAGTAGTAGCAGTTCAGCCTCACCTTGTCGGGATAGATAACGTTATCATTATACCACACGGCAACTTATTGAGTTGTCATTTTGCTAAAGTCGGGTAGTTGCCCCTTGTAACCGTCTGAAACCTCCGAAGGTATTACGCCCTTTGAAACTTGTTCGCAGAACTGCTCCAGCATTTCGTCCTCCAACCGATATTTCAATGTTGCCGGACCGGTAATTCCCGGTCTCAACTTCAGCACATCCCTGTCATCTCCTTCGAGCTTGTCCGCATACCCTGGCACATCAGGCCGAGGCCCCACGAATGACATATTACCTATCAGCACGTCCCAAAGTCCGGGCAACTCATCCAGTTTGTAATGCCTCAGCTTCGCACCAAAAGGAGTAATGCGCGAGTCGCCAGCCACCGACACCGAACTCCAATTGGAACCTTTGGAACCATTTGAGCCCTCAGAAACCTTAGGAGCCACCGTCATCGTCCTGAACTTATGGCAAGTAAACAATTTAGCTCCTTTGCCCACACGCTTCTGCGTAAAAATAGCAGGTCCTCCAGGCATTTTTACTTTAATCATTATTGCCACAATCAGCAATACAGGCCACACAACGAGTAGGCCAATCAGCGAGACCAATCGGTCAAAAAACCATTTTAGCACCATTAATTGTATATTCCTTTGGATTTTATCACTTGCCATCAAATTATTTCTTTGGATTTTGTCATATTTTCCCAAATTATTTCTTTGGATAATTTCTTCTTGTGTAACTTTGCGCCCAAAAACAGGACATTATTTATGTATTATTATAGACTCATTGACAACTATCTGTCAGAATGGACGTCACGCAGCGTCCACAAACCTATTCTGCTTCGCGGAGCCAGACAGGTGGGGAAATCCACTGCCGTCAGGCATCTGGGTGAGCAATTTGAGAGTTATGTAGAGATCAACCTCGAACGTGAACCGCAATATAAAACGGCCTTTCTGCCTGACCTTAACGTGAACCGCATCATCTCCGTAATTTCGGCCTTGGCACAGAAAAGAATTGAGCCGGGACGTACACTCCTCTTCATTGATGAGATACAAGAATGCCCTGAAGCCATCATGTCTCTCCGTTTCTTCAAGGAGGATATGCCCAATCTGCATGTTATTGCCGCAGGCTCATTGCTGGAGTTTGCCCTCACAGAGTTGCCCACTTTCGGTGTTGGCCGCATCCATTCCGTATTCATGTACCCCATGACCTTCGACGAGTTTCTCCTTGCAAACGACGAGAGTCTGTTGCTCGAAGCTCGCAATGCCGCTACTCCTTCTGCTCCTCTTCCCATAGCACTACACGAGAGGCTGGTGACGCTGCTTCGCACCTATATGTTAGTAGGCGGAATGCCAGAGTGTGTAGCCCAATGGGTAGCCACCCACGACTATCTTGCCTGTCAGGAGATACAGGACGACATCCTTGTGAGCTATGAAGACGATTTTCCAAAATACAACAAGCGGGTAGATACCACCCTGATTCGCCGCACCCTGCGCTCTGCAGCCGAGCAGGCCACTCACAAGTTTGTCTATTCGCAGGTAGGCGACTACAAATCTGCTGAAGTGAAGCGTGCGCTTGATCTACTCATCCTTGCCGGCCTGCTCATTCCCGTCACCCATACCAATGCCAACGGCCTGCCCTTGGGGAGTGGAGCAGACAACTCCTACAGGAAAGTCCTCCCTTTGGACTGCGCTCTCACCCTGCGCCTTCTGAACATGACCATGCCCGACAGTTCCTCTCTTGCCGCCCATATCCTCACCGCTTCGGCTGCAGACCTGGTCAACAAGGGTACCATGGCAGAACTCGTTGCCGGACTTGAACTGCTTCATTACCAGTCTCCCCATCTTCGTCATGAAATGTTCTATTGGACACGCCAGACAAAAAACTCTTTGGCCGAAATCGACTACCTCACCGTTCAGGACATGCACGTCCTCCCCATCGAGGTGAAGGCAGGCACACAGGGCGGCATGAAGAGCCTCTGGATATTCATGCGCGAGAAGCACCTCACCGAAGCCGTCCGCTGCTCACTGGAAAACTTCGGCTCGCTGGAATACATCGACAAGGAAGATGACAATGCCGTTCGTCATGTCCGTATCTGTCCGCTGTATGCGATTAGTAGCCTCTTATGATTCACACACAGTAAGTGCTCCACATCGTAGGCGGTGAATCCTTGTAGTTCTGGAATCGCATCCACTATGTCTGAGAGCTTCACTCTTGGTGTGTCAACCTTCAATTGCGGATAGTATCGCTTCAAGGCATTAGCTCCTTCCAGAGCTCCTGCATGAAGATAGACGTTATCCTTTGGGAGGATGCCATTGACTGCCCCTATGCGGAGCGCAATGTCATAGTGCAGGAAGTCTGTCATGTGTCCTAACACTTTTCCTACCTCTGTATAAAGCTCCTCGAAAGTCATGGAGGGGATTATCTGCAAACGATGGCCATCAAGCATCTTAATGAGTCCGACCTTCGTTTCTTTACGTGTGCGATACTGATGTTCATTATTGAGTAAAACCTTCATTCCCCTTTTCATCTGCTCAACAGAAGTTATCTTACGTCCAAACAAATCGCGCACCCTCAAACCACGGACATAGACCGCCATTCCATATCTTGACTGTTCCTTGGCATATTCCTCCAGCTCAAAGTCGCGAACGGGCTTATGCAGATTTGTATATTCCTGTATAAGTTGTTTAAGCGTTATCATGTATTTCGTCAACTAGAAGTTAATATCAAACTTTTCACCCCATTTCAAAGTCAAAGTTATCAGGGGGGAACTGCATATAGCCGCTGCCATCATAGAAAGTCAGTTCTCCGAAATATATCTGTCCCATCACATTCTAAAGGTCAACACGTACATGAGGAAAGCCTTCAGACAAACGTTCTGCTACCTGTACCATCCGTAAAACACAAGACTTGCCGCCACTATCAGTCCGTTCTGCCATGGCGCACTCTTTCTGCATGCAATCCAATAGATAACAAAGTCTATCGGCAGAAAAAAATCTAATGATTGGAAAGTCATAAACTAATCATATTGCTTGATAATTTTTGCTGGCACACCAGCCACCATGCAATTATCAGGCACATCCTTCACAACGACAGCACCAGCTGCCACGGTAACATTATTCCCTATATGTACAGGCCCTATTATCGTAACATTGGCACCAAGCGACACATTATTACCTATTGTTGGTCTCCCCTTGTCTGTGTTACCAAGTGTTGTGCAGTGAATACACCTAAAGTTATCTCCTATAGAATCAGCAGGCCAAAATTAAAAAATAGTTTTAACATTCATCTGTTTTTCCTGTAATAAAATTGGAGAAGCTCCCCAACCAAGA
>CALZOH010000178.1 GCA_945827465.1 uncultured Prevotellaceae bacterium | reverse complement strand
TGGCTACACTATACTCATGATATTTTCCTCGCCAACCGGGAAAATCCGCTGACCCCATATTAAGCCGCACTTTCGTCACATTGGTAACAGCGTCTGAGCGGCCACTCACCTCGCATACGGCAATAAAAAAACACCCTCTGATTTTATTCACAAATAAAACGAGGGTGTTAACTTATGGAATGATTAGTTCGTGACTCCGCTGGGATTCAAACCCGGAACCTTCTGATCCGTAGTCAGATGCTCTATTCAGTTGAGCTACGGAGCCAATCCGTGAAACTCAAAAAGTGACTCCGCTGGGATTCAAACCCGGAACCTTCTGATCCGTAGTCAGATGCTCTATTCAGTTGAGCTACGGAGCCTCTTTTTTTGTTTACGGGTGCAAAGGTAATACTTTTTTTGTTCGTGACATAGTATTATTCAGAAAAAATCTTCCTGACAGCACAGTTTTAGCAGAACATCACTCACTTCGGCCCTTCAATCAGGCAAAAATAGGCCGAAATCTCCTACTGCGCACACTTGGAGGAAGGGAAAAATGAGCGTTCGCAACACCAGGTGAGCACAAAATCGTCGGTACGTAAATAGTGAAGATCCACCGGATAATGCCAATTCAGATAAGAATACGTGACACTTGCCTCTCCGGAGCGGCCAAGCATGAAAGGCGACACGCGTATGCCCGTCTGATAATCCAACAGCGATATGTCCAATGCCTTAAAAACCGATTCCTTCATGCTCCACACCAAGAGATAATACCAGGTCTTGTCATCTGCACCAAGTTCACACGACGGTTTTTCGCCACACGACATGATGCGACCAACCAATTTATCAATGCGATGAGAGAAATATTCAATGTCAACGCCTACGTGACATGTCGGATGGAACGCCACGGCCACATAACCACGCGTATGAGATATGCTGACGCGGAGAGAACTGCCTTTCAGATAGGGTTCACCCGTTGCTCGATAGGCAACAAGTACATCCGGACCTAAAACAGTCCTGATGAGCGCCCGCACAGCCAACCATTCGCAACAACGCGACGAATGATTGAAACGCAAGTCGACCTCAGAACGTGAAATACCTGAAATCTTGCACAATTCATCCACCGACTCTTCCAGTTTCCAGACATATATTTGGATGTCACGCGAACCGGACTGATAGAACAAAGGCATATTGAAAGGGGAAAAGAGGTCATGACAAGTCCGATTCATCGGACTTGTTGTCTTCAGAAGATGCTTCCACGGAGACTTTCACCTTGGCAATGTGACGTTCATCCACTTCGAGTATTTCAAACTTAAACTGCTGAAAGTGGACTTCCTGATGTTTTTGCGGCAGGTCACCAATCAAGTCAAGCAAAAGACCCGCTACGGTATCGGCATCGCCGTCAACCTGATCGAAGAAAGAGCTGTCGAGGTTAAACAATTTGCAGAAATCCTGCAAGGAGGTTTTGGCATCGAACACGTATTCATCCACTCCGATGGCCACATAAGGCTTGTGATCATCGTCGTATTCATCATTGATTTCACCGACGATCTCTTCAATCACATCTTCTAAAGTCACCACACCGGCCACGCCACCGTATTCGTCGATGACTACAGCCATGTGGATTTTGCGACTTTGAAATTCTCGCAAAAGATTATCGATCTTTTTGGTCTCGGGTACGGAGAACTGGGGACGAATCAAGGAAGACCAACGGAATTTATCGGTCTTACCCAAATAAGGCAATACATCCTTTATATATAATACGCCTACAATATTGTCTTTGGTTCCCGAATAAACCGGTACACGCGAATAACTGTTTTCAGAGATCAAGCGCAGCACTTCGGGGAAAGGAGTGCTGATATCCAAATCAACAATGTCTAAACGCGCAGTCATGATATCCTTGACGTTTTCGTTGCGGAATTGGAGGATACCTTTCAGCAGCGTTTCGCGCTTATAGACCTTTGTCTTCTTGGTTTCCAGATTGGAGGCATAGCTTTCTATGTGGAACGAACGGACGTAAGGCGCTACCAACGGCGACAATAGACGAAATAACGACTGCAACAACTTGCGCGTGCCGCCCATCACGGTCATACCTCTGTCCATACACCGTTTGGCCCAACAAAGTCCCAAGACGAAAAACACACAGACAGCCAATCCTGACGCTGCGGCTACCATGATCCACTCGTATAAACCAAATTCCAAACGGAACAATAGGTAAACTACAACGGGACAAAGCAGTAACCACAAGAAACGTTGAACGAATAACGACAAATCGTGTGTCAGGAAATAGACGTTATGCAAAGATGAAGCGGAAGTATCTGCTTCTGACTTCGGCGCAAAATGAATATTTAGATCCTCTTGCGACTGAAAGCCATAGAAACACCCTACTCCGGCCCAATAAGCAGCTAAGGCCAGCATCAGAATCATCCATCCGCAAAGAGCTATCATGCTATTACTGATTCGTATTGGGAACTGAGGGCACATCTTTCGCTTCTGTCGGCCTGATGGATGAAGGGAAAGATACAATATCTATTTTCTCAGCATTGATTTCGGTAAAATAACGGGTAATACCCTTCTTGTCTTCATACGAGCGTGTCCGGATTTTACCTTCAATATAAACCCGACATCCTTTCCGAATGTATTGCTCTACTCTTTTGGCCAATTGATTCCAACAAAGAATGGTATGCCACTCGGTATGTTCGGGTACTTCAGTCCCATTAGGCAAGGTGTACCCCGGTTCACTGGTTGCCAAAACAAATTTAGCCACCACCATATTGGTATCAACATACCGAACGTCGGGATCTTTACCGACGTTACCTAACAACATTACTTTGTTAAGAGTAAAGACTGGCATCTAAGAAACAATTAACGGATTCGGTCGGCTGCCCGCACCAGGGCTTCGTCTTTCAGAATAGCCTTGCGAGCAAAAAAATTGAAAATATAAGCAATCACAATTCCTGCAATGGCCCACACCAAGTTGACAATGACAAAGGAGAAAACATATACGATGGCAATCAATGACAGGCATGCAACCAGATTAAACACCTGCGACATCATAACAGTTTTCACTTGGGTCTTACGATTGCTAAACTGGAAGATGGCAATCAACGATGAAACAGAACCTGCCATCATGGATATCACCGGAACGAGAATCCAATCGGTAGAGGCTTCTGCTCTCCAGTTTTCAGTAAAAGTTAAGCATACATCTGCTGCAAGCAAGATGGTTGCTACCAGCAGATATATGCTTTGTATTCTTTGAATCATCAGAACTTGAATTTATCTTTATTCTCCGTAGGATTGCGGTAGTAGATTTTATCCTCCAAAAATTCCTGTTCGGCAATTAATACCGGCTTGGGCATGCGCTCATAATAACGGGAAATCTCAATCTGCTCACGATTTTCAAACTCTTCATCCAGGCTATCGTTCTTCGTACCGAACTCTTTGAGCTTGGTTGACAAGTCGTTTTTGATTTCACTGGTAATCTGATTAGCACGTTTGCTCATAATGACAACACTCTCATAGATGTTACCTGTCGGTTCGCTGAAATCCATCAAATTATGAGTAACGGTTGTGGTAGGTGCGTTAATTTTCTTGTGATTCATCGTTATTATCTATAGTTTGTTATTTAATTGCGGTTTTTGCTTTGTCGTAAATCTTCTTGGCTTCGTTCAAATACTTTGACTTCGGAAATTCGTTGACGAAACCATAGTATTCGTCAATCGTATCATTGTAACGCTCGTTCATCTTACTTTCCACACTTCTGACGGCCAAATCATACTTGGCACGAAGTATCAGGATGGAGAAGTCTTCTTTACGACGGGTGTAGGGATAGTCTCGGATGGCATTTTGGGCGGTGATGATGCAGGCTTCGTAATTGCTTCCTCCCATGGTGCAATTGCCGAAGTAGTCACCCAAATTATAATAGAGTTGGGCTGAAAGATATTCTTTCTCCACCAACTTGTCTTGCAATTCAAAGATAAGACCGCGGGCCGCGGCTGAAAATTTAGAGTTGGGATAGGCTTCCAAGAAGTTTTGGAAGGCCGTTACAGCCGAATAGGTGGCAGTTTGATCGAGGTTGGGGCCTACGGTTGAGCAGAGCAAGGAGTATCCGGCATAGAAATAAGCTTCTTCAAGATGCGGACCACTGGCATAGCTGTTACAATATTTGGTAAAGTAATCGTTAGCCGTCACATAGTCTTTCGCGCTGAGCTTGCACATACCCAAGAGAAATAAGGATTCATCTCCTTTTTCTGTTCCCTTCATACTGGCCAAGACATCGTTGAGCAGCATGCTGGCGTTTTCATATTTGCCATTCATGTAGCATTGCTTCGCTACTTCGTATTTGTAATCGGGGTCTTTGCTTTTCAATACTTTGTTGATTCCTCCACATGAACAAAGCAGTCCGAGCAGTATTGCGTAGATGATTTGATACCTTACTATTTTCATTCTTCTCTCAATCTGCGTGCAAAATTAGCGATTTATTGACATTCGTGCAACGAATCAAATTTAAAATTACAGAAATAGGATGCACTTCGAGGGCGGAATTGCCGATTGTTCCGTATTTTTGCAGCATGAATCATTTTGAATTGATTTCGGAGTACGAGCCTACGGGCGATCAACCCGAAGCTATCAGGGAACTTACCGAGGGGGTATTGGCCGGAGAAGCCGGACAGACGCTGTTGGGCGTTACGGGAGCAGGCAAGACGTTTACCATTGCCAATGTGATCAAGAATGTCAACAAGCCCACGCTGGTGTTGAGTCACAATAAAACCTTAGCGGCCCAGCTTTACACCGAATTCAAGAATTTCTTTCCCAATAATGCGGTGGAATACTATGTTTCCTACTACGATTATTACCAACCGGAAGCCTATATTTCTTCTACCGATACTTACATTGAAAAGGACTTACAGATTAATCAGGAGATCGAACGCATGCGGTTGGCCTCTACATCGGCTTTGCTTTCGGGGCGGAAGGATGTGATTGTGGTTTCGTCGGTGTCGTGCATCTACGGTATGGGCAATCCGGGTGCGTTCTACGAGAATGTCATTGAGCTGAAGTGCGGCCGTACGATGGAGCGCAATAAACTGATGCGCCAGTTGGTTGCTTCACAGTACGTGAGGAATGATCTGGAGCAAAATCCCGGTTCGTTCCGTGTGAAAGGCGATACGGTGGAGGTCAGTTTGGCTTATTCTCACGACATCATCCGCATTTCGTTTTGGGATAACGAAATCGACAGCATTGAAGAACTGAATGAGTTGGGGGCAAAGAGCCAAAGTTTTGAGGAATACAAGATCTATCCGGCTAATTTGTTTGTGACTTCTCAGGAGGTGATTGAGACGGCCACGTCAGAAATTTTGAACGATTTGGTGGTTCGCGAGGCTGAGCTGAGAAGTCTTGGCAAGTTGGTGGAGGCAGACCGCCTGCACGAACGGGTGACGTATGACGTGGAGATGATCAAGGAGCTGGGCTACTGCAGCGGCATTGAGAATTACTCCAGATATTTCGATGGCCGCGCTCCGGGCACGCGTCCCTACTGCCTGCTCGACTTCTTTCCGAAGGATTTTCTGATGGTGATTGACGAAAGCCACGTGAGCGTGCCCCAAATCAACGCCATGTATGGCGGTGACCGCAGTCGCAAGTTGGCCTTGGTAGAATATGGTTTCCGCTTACCAGCCGCTCTCGACAACCGTCCGCTCAAGTTTGAGGAGTTCCAGGAAATGGCGCGACAGGTGATTTATGTCAGTGCCACCCCGGCCGAATATGAGTTGCAGCAAAGTGGTGGCATTGTGGTGGAACAAATTATTCGCCCTACCGGACTTCTCGACCCGGAAATCATCATCCGCCCTATCCTCACCCAAATTGACGACCTGATGGAAGAGATTCAGATATGCAAGGAACGGGAGGAGCGTGTTTTGGTGACTACGCTGACCAAGCGCATGGCCGAAGACCTGACGTCTTTTCTCAACACGCACGGCGTGAATGCCAATTACATCCACAGCGAGGTCGACACGTTGGACCGCGTGCGCATTCTTGAAGAGTTGCGCAACGGAACGTTTGATGTTTTGGTCGGTGTGAATCTGCTTCGTGAAGGACTCGACTTGCCTGAGGTGTCGTTGGTAGCTATTCTTGACGCCGACAAGGAGGGTTTCCTTCGCAGTCATCGCTCCTTGATGCAGACGGCCGGCAGAGCGGCCCGCAACGTTCATGGAAAAGTGATTATGTATGCCGACCGCATTACGCAAAGCATGCAGCTCACCATTGACGAGACGCTCCGCCATCGGGAGAAACAAATTCGTTATAACAAGGAGCATCACATAACGCCCCGACAGATTGTGAAATCCATTGGCGAGAACCATCTTCTTGCTTCCAACAAATCGGAATCGCCGGGCACTTATTCTGCCCAACAGACCTCGAGCCAAGTGGCCGAACAAGAGGAAACATATCGCAAGAAGGGTGCTGAAACCGTGGAATCACTGCGCCGAAAGATGGAATTGGCTGCCAAGGCCTACGATTTTATCTTGGCAGCACAATATCGCGACGCCATGTTACAACTCCAAAAGGAGCAGGCTTCCTCCCACTAAGAGAAGCATTCTGCTTCAGTTGCACCCATATTTTCTTTCCGGCCTTCGTTCCAGTTTTTTTGTGAAAGAATACTTTTGTGACCTGTCTCTTATACACATCTGACGCTGCCGACGATATGCAGTGTGTAG
>CALZOH010000177.1 GCA_945827465.1 uncultured Prevotellaceae bacterium | reverse complement strand
CGGATGCGTTCTCCCTGCGGAGTGCGAGCTGGCTGTTTTTCGGCGTGGAGTGTGCCGCATGCTTCTCGTCCGGTTTCGTCGCTCATGCGGAGGCTGAAACCTTCGGGCGTTTCCGAGAGTTGGAGGCGGATGCCGATGGTGCGTTGGGGAGTGGGCTTGGAGAGTTGTTTCTCAAACTCCGCGTCCTGGTTGCGATATAGGGGCGTATGAGGACGAAGGGCAGGGGGTAGCGTAGCAGGATACAGCAGATTGTTCTCGGCTTTGTTGACGCGGAATCCTTGCAGTTCGCCTTCGGATGTGAAGAAGCAGAGGCCGTCACCATTGTGGAAGGAACTCAGTCCGCTCACCTTGATGATGCCCCGTCGAATTTCCTTGACCGTTCCCACCGGTTCGCCCACGGATTTGGGCGTGTGAATGGCGGCCACATCTTCGCGCGGATGGCGCAGGAAGTATTCGGTGAAACCACGGTTGAAACTCTTCTCGGGACGAGGTTCAAAGTTGATGTGACAGCGGCCGTAAGAACTGCGGCAATATTGTTGTCGGTTGTTGCGGATGATCTCGTCCAATTGCTGCCGATAATAGGCCGTGATGTTCTTCACGTAACCGATGTCTTTCAGTCGGCCTTCAATCTTGAATGAAGTCACGCCCGCCTGCATCATGTCCAGCAGGTGTTGGCTGCGGTTCATGTCCTTGAGCGACAAGAAGTGTTTCTGAGCAAGTAAAACTTCACCTGATTCGTTCTCCAAGTCGAAGGCCAGCCGGCAGAACTGGGCGCAGGCTCCACGGTTGGCACTGCGACCAAAACAATATTGCGAGGCATAGCAGCGGCCGCTGTAGCTGACGCAAAGAGAACCGTGAACAAAGGCTTCGAGTTCTACATTGGGGCATTCCCGATGAATGGCAGCGATGGCGTCCAATCCCAACTCGCGGGCCAAGATGACCCGTTTGAATCCTTGCTGTTCGAGGAATCGGATGTGCGAGGGAGTACGGTTGTCCATCTGCGTGCTGGCGTGGATGGGGAGTGGCAGGTTCATGCGGAGCAGGGCCATATCCTGCACGATGAGGGCGTCAACTCCTACTCGTTTCAAGTCGTCGGCCATGGCCTGAACCTGTGGCAGTTCGTCGTCGTAGAGAATCGTGTTGAGCGCTACATAGACCCGGGCACCGACGGTGTGGGCATGTTGACACAGACGTTCAATGTCAGAAAGGGCGTTGGCGGCTTCAGCGCGGGCACTGAATGCACTTGCGCCGATATAGACGGCATCGGCACCGCAGTTGATGGCTTCAATGCCGGTGTCGGCATTGCGGGCTGGTGACAGTAATTCAATGGGACGCGGGGATGAAATCATTGAATGGGAAGTTTGTCCAATTTCGGATTGTTGACATAATAGGTTACCCAATTGGTGTAGAACAGATGGGCGTGAGCCCGCCAGGAAATTCTCACGGGCTTTTCCGGGTCGTCGTCTTCGTAATAATGGTAGGGCGGGTGGATGGGCAGTCCTTTGTTAATATCGCGCCGATACTCAAAATCCAGTCGGTCTCGGCTGTATTCCAAGTGACCGGTCACAAAAAATTCGCGACCTTCAAATGCCGAGACAATGCCGGCTCCCGAGATGGGGGATTCGGCCAATATGTCGAGCTCCTTGACGTATTTCATGTCTTGAAGTCTGACTTCGGTGTGGCGGCTCTGCGGCATGTTGAAGTGGCTGTCGAAACCGCGGAAGATGGGTAGGGACAATGCGCGTGGGGTTTGTTCGTAGACTCCGAACATTTTGTGATGGAGCCAGAATTTGGGCACGCGAAACAGAGAGTAGAGAGCTGCCTGGGCTCCCCAACATACAAATAGGGTGGAACGTATGTGCAGTTGTGTCCATCGGAACACGCTCTTGAGTTGTTCCCAATAGCTCACTTCTTCAAATAGCAGATGTTCCAGTGGGGCTCCCGTGATGATCATGCCTTCAAAGTGTTGTGTCATCAAGGCCTGTATATCGGTGTAGAAGCGATCCATATATGCCTGGGGCGTTGTCTTGTAGGTGAGGTGGCTCATCTTGGCCAGGATAATCTGGATGTGGAGGGAACTGTACGACAGCATCCGATAAAATTCCATTTCGGCATCTTCTTTTTGTGGCATCAGATTCAGCAGTATGATGCGAATCGGCACGATGCCGGGTGGAACGCTGTCGCTAACCTGCAAGCCTTCTTTCTGAAGGCGCTCAATGCAGGGTAGGTCTTTGGGGAGGATGATTGGCATAAAAGGTAGAGTGATGTTGGGGTGAATGATGGTGATGGAAATGTCGGTCAGGCGTCAGGATGGGCTTGGTTGAGTTGCTCCAGTTCTTCGTTGGCTTTTTCCCACTGTTCCATGGCCTCGTTGAGTTGACGGGTGAAGGCTCCGTGGCGGGTGGCCAAGTCGGGGTCGGAAGCTCCCTCGGGAGTGGAGAGGCGGTCTTCGATGAGGTGGATGGCGGCTTCAAATTCGCTGATTTGCTGTTCGAGGCTTTCCACTTCTTTTTCCAAGGCTTTGACTTTCTTCCGGTATTCTTTTTGTTGCTCGTAAGAGAGCTTTGATTCGGTTTTCTCAGCAGGCTTGCCGGTGGTGGGGGCAACGGAGGTTTTCACTTCTAACTCCTGAAGGTTCTCGATGCGCTTCTTCTGCAGGAAGTCGTAGATGCCTCCCAAATGTTCAACCACCTTGCCGCCGCCAAATTCATAGACCTTTGTGACCAATCCGTCGAGGAAGTCGCGGTCGTGGCTCACGAGGATGACGGTGCCGTCGAACTCGCTGATGGCTTCTTTGAGCACGTCCTTGGTGCGCATGTCCAGGTGGTTGGTGGGCTCGTCGAGAATCAGCAGGTTGACTGAGCGCAAGAGAAGTTGTATCATGGCCAGTCGGCTGCGCTCACCTCCTGAGAGTACTTTCACATACTTGTCGGAGGCTTCGCCGCCAAACATGAATGCGCCCAGGATGTCGCGGATGCGGTTGCGTACTTCACCTTTGGCTACGCTGTCGATGGTGTCGAACACGGTCAGATTGTCGTCGAGCAGCTGGGCCTGGTTCTGGGCGTAGTAGCCGATTTCAACCTGGTGGCCTATCTTCAGGCTTCCGGTGAAGGGGATTTGACCCATGATGCACTTGACCAGGGTGGACTTGCCTTCGCCATTCTTTCCGACGAAGGCCACCTTTTCGCCCCGCCGGATGGTGAGGCTCACGTCGTGAAAGACTACGTGGTCGCCGTAGGCTTTGGCTACGTCTTCGCAAATGACGGGGAAGTCGCCGCTGCGGGTGCAGGGCGGGAACTTGAGGCGAAGGGAGGAGGTGTCGACTTCATCGATTTCGATGGGTACGATTTTCTCCAGTTGCTTGATGCGGCTCTGTACCTGGATGGCTTTGGTGGGCTTATAGCGGAAGCGTTCGATGAAGCTCTTGATGTCGGCAATCTCTTTTTGTTGGTTTTCGTAGGCTCTGATTTGGCTTTCCCGCCGCTCAGCGCGCAACTTCAGGTATTCGTCGTAACGCACCTTGTAGTCTACGATCTTGCCGCAGGTGATCTCGATGGTGCGACCGGTTACGTTGTTGATGAATGCGCGGTCGTGGCTTACCAGTATCACCGAGTTGGCCTGTGTTTGCAGGAAGGTTTCAAGCCACTGGATGCTTTCGATGTCGAGGTGGTTGGTGGGCTCGTCAAGCAGGAGGATGTCGGGCTTTTGCAGCAGGAGCTTGGCCAGTTCGATGCGCATGCGCCAACCGCCGCTGAACTCGCCGGTGCTGCGCTGGAAGTCGCTGCGTTGGAAGCCCAGTCCCATCAGGGCACGCTCCATGTCGGCGCGTCGGTTTTGTGCTCCCATCATTTGCAGGTGCTCGGTGAGGTGGGTGCTCTGTTCGATGAGTCGGGCATAGTCGTTGCTTTCGTAGTCTTCGCGTTCGGCCAGTTGCTGGTTGACGCGTCCGAGTTCTTCTTCCATTTGGCGGACGTGGGCGAAGGCTTTTTCGGTTTCTTCAATGAGGGTGGTGGTATCAGTAAGGCGCATTACCTGTGGCAGGTAGCCGATGGTTACTTCGTTGGGGCGGTTGACGTTCCCATGGGTGGGTAGTGCCAGTCCGGCCAGAATTTTCAATAGGGTGGATTTGCCGGCACCGTTCTTGCCGACGAGGGCCACGCGTTCTTTGTCGTTGATGACGAATGAGGCATCGGTGAAGAGGGGCTTGGCGCCAAATTCAACGGATAAATTGTCTACTGAAATCACGGTGTGTTAGTTTTCGCTTGCAAAGTTAAGTATTTATTGTCTTTTGGTTCTTCCCTGCTTACCGGAGTTTGTTGCGCAGATAACTGTTTCTGACGTAGGCAAAGAAAAAGAGTACGCCGGCTCCGTTGACTATCCAGGCGCCCCAAAAGGCTGCATGATAGCCGCTCATTTCGACGATGCTTCCGCCCAGGAGGATGCCCAGTCCGATGCCGATGTCCCATGACGTGAGCAGGGTGGAGTTGGCGGTACCGCGTTGTGAGTTGGGGGCAAGGTTGATGAACATGTTCTGAAAGGCGGGAAACATGTGGCCGTTGCCCAATCCGATGATGAGGGCGGCGCCGTAGTATCCCCAATAGTTGTGAAGGGCGGCGAAGAGCAGGTAGCCTACCAGGGAGATGAGGATGCCGATGGAGGCGTTCTGCGTGATTTGCCCTTTTCGGAGTGAACGGCTGCCTACGAGGCGCGACATGATGAGTCCGGCCGAGAGGATCATGAAGAAGAGGCCGGTGCCTTCCATGATGCCCAAGTCTTCCTTGCCATAGATGGCCAGGTAGGTGGATAACACGCCATAGGAAAAGGAGAAGCAGGCCATGGACACGCCGGCGCTCCATCCTTTGAGCAGGAAGAAGCGGTCGAGCGACATCTTCTGCTTTTCGGCTACGGCTTCGCGCGGGCGCAGCTTCAGGGTGCTGTTGATGGTGAAGCCGCAGATGGAGCAGAGCAGGGCGAGGAGGAAGATGAGGTCGTAGTTGCCGGTCATTTCATACAGATAGATGCCGATGGAGGGACTGATGGCCGTAGCGAGGTTGTTGCTCAGTCCGTAGTAGCCGATGCCTTCGGCGCGCCGGGTGGGATGGAGTACGTCGATGGCTACCGTGCTGTTGGCTACGGTGGCAGAGCCGAAGGGGGCTCCGTGAAGGGTGCGGATGACGGCAAAGAGCAGTAATGACCATCCGGCGAAGAAGTAGCCGGCAAAGAGCAGACTGAACAAGAGGTAGCAACTGAGGAGTACTACCTTGCGCGGAAAGCTGTCGACCATGTAGCCGCTGAAGGAACGGGCGATGAGGGCCGTGAGCGTGTAGCCCGAGAGGATGAAGCCTATCAGATGCTTGCCCGCTCCGAAGGTTTCGCTCATGTAGAGCGGAAGCAGGGGCGTGAGCAGCATGAATGAAAAGAAGAGCATGAAGTTGGCGGCCCATACCTTCTTATAATTGTTGTTCCAAAGTTTCTCCATTCTCTCGATGTTCAAGTCGACTGTTTATTGATTGTCTTCGACGGCACATCCCGATTCCGTCCATTTCAGGTAGCCTCCTTCGAGGTTGACAACTTTGTAACCTTTGTCGGCCAGTCGTTGGGCGGCTTCGGCACTGCGGCGTCCGCTGCGGCAATAGACCAGCACCTTCCGGTCTTTCTTGAGCAGGCGCTCGGCCTTTTTGTCGAAGTCATCATCCTTAATATTGATGAGTACGGCATTCTTCAAGTGGCCTTCGGCATATTCTTCGGGCGTGCGTACATCGACCAGTTGGTTTTGTGGCTCTACTGCCATTTGGGCGAATGAGTCTACATTGGCGTCGGTGTAACTGTTTTTTGACGGAGCATTGCAAGATGCCATCAGCAGGAGGTGGGCAAAAAGTAGGGTAATGAAAGGTTTCATGAGATAAAGATGAATGTATAGTCAGTTTAATTGTCGGTAAAGTTCGGAGAGAGCATCTTCGAGCAGTTCGATGACGTATTCAAAGTCTTGGTCGCCTCCGTAATAGGGGTCAGGAATTTCGTCAGCCTTCGGATGGTGGCGCAGAAAGTCGGAAAGCATCATCACCTTTCGGCGTTCGTCGTCGCAACGGGCCTGCCGAAGAAGGTTTCGGCGGTTTTCGGCATCCATCACCAGTATGAGGTCAAAGTCGGCAAAATCTCTGCCGGCGTTGAATTGGCGCGCCCGGTGGGTGAGTCGATAACCATGTTGGCTGCCATGCTGCCGCATTCGTCGGTCGGGCAGGTCGCCAATATGCCAGCCGCCGATGCCGGCCGAATCAATTTCAAAGCGATTTCCGTCGTGATGCTCGTCAACGATGTGTTGCATGATGGCATGGGCAGCCGGCGAGCGGCAGATGTTGCCGAGGCAGATAAAAAGCAGTTTGATTCTGTTCTTGGATGCAAGGGTTTTCAGCATAATGTCGATAAATATAATGAGAATACTTGTTCCCGAAAGATGCACCGAGACCATCCGGTGCCGGGCGGGATGAAAACAGATGCAAAAGTACCACTTTTTATCCTTACCGTGGCCGATAGAAAGTCAAAAGCAGGCTTCGGGCCTACTTCCCGCTGAAGGGATAGGGTGGCGAGGTGTTTTCAGAATGTCTTTGTGACGTCGCAAAACCTTCCGCGGATTGTGCGGCTCATTTCCGGGGGTCCCGAAAACCAGCGCGGATTGTGCGGCACGTTT
>CALZOH010000176.1 GCA_945827465.1 uncultured Prevotellaceae bacterium | reverse complement strand
CGCGGTTGTGAGACCCTTTGCGCAGTGAACAATTTCGCTATCGCGGTTGCGATAGTCACTTTGCGCAATAAGCAATTTCGCTATCGCGGTTGTGAGACCCTTTGCGCAGTGAACAATTTCGCTATCGCGGTTGCGATAGCCACTTTGCGCAATGAGCAATTTCGTCATCGCGGTTGCGATAGCCACTTTGCGCAGTGAACAATTTCATTTTCGCGGTTGCGAGACCCTTTGCGCAGTGAGCAATTTCGTCATCGCGGTTGCGATAGCCACTTTGCGCAGTGAACAAATTCATTTTCGCGGTTGCGATAGCCATTTTGCATAGAGAGCAAACGCATTATCGCGGTTGCGAGCCCTTTTGCACATGCCGAATCTCAGTCTTATTCATCGGGAAATGAAAGAATGCACGCTCGACTCCACGATAATACTTGTGACAGCACTGTTGCCACGTCCCAACAATGATTTCCACGCCTTTGCAGTTGACACATTGCCTCTCCCTAATTTGCAAACTCACCATGGTTCAGTCGTTTTGATGACGTCGGCAGGAATAGAACCCGGCGCCGGAATCTAAATGGGAATAACAGTTCCCTGCTAACCAAGAACTGTTATCACAAACCACCGAGTCAATATTTGAAGAAACAGACGAATGATGGCCTTTATACTCGTTCACACCTTCTACCACGTGTCTACATATATTATCATGATGATTCAGCAATTGGTTACAAGTCTCAGTTACTCTAACCAAACAATTACAGTAAACAAAATAAATTCTCTTATGCAAGGAAGGAAAACTGCGAAAGTTTTCATTACAATAAAAATTTAATTATATTTGCGACAAATATAATAGGCAACCGCGAAGTATGATTTAACATTTTTCAATTTAGTCATTAGACAATCTCGCTTCGCTCATCACAAATAGAAACCATCATATATATATATATCGTATGAAAGATTTGAAAGAACTCAACAGCATGTACTCCTTAAGTAAGACATTGCGTTTTGAATTAAGACCCATCGGTAAGACTCTTGAACATATAGAACAAAAAGGTCTTATTGAACAAGATGAACAGAGAGCAACAGAATATGCTGAAGTAAAAACGTTCATTGACAGATATCACAAGGCATTTATCGCCATGTGTATGAAAAAGTGCCAACTCAAGCTGACCGATACCGGCAACTTAGATTCTTTGGAAGAATACGAAACCTTGCTTTCAAAAAGCCAGCGCAACAAGAAAGATGAAGAAAATTTATCAACCATCAAAAACAATTTACGTAAACAAATTGTAGCATCATTCGTAAAAGGCGGTTCATACAATGATTTATTTAACAAGGAACTTATTGAAAAGCATCTTCCTGAATTTTTAACGGACGAAGAAGAAAGAAGATTGGTAGAACATTTCCATAAATTCACAACCTATTTTACTGGATTTCATGAGAACAGAAAGAACATGTATTCCGATAAAGAGAAATCAACGGCTATTGCCCATCGACTCATCGACGAAAACTTCCCTCTGTTTCACGACAATATGCGTTCTTTTAAGAACATTGCAAATAGCGAAGTCGCCAATCATTTTTTAGAAATTGAAAAGGCATATAAGCAACACTTGAATGTTGAGCATATTGGTGATATGTTCCAACTGAATTATTTCTCAAATACACTTACACAGGAACAAATTGAGGTATATAACAACGTTATAGGAGGAAAAACAGAAAATGACGGAACAAAGATTCAAGGTCTTAACGAATACATCAATCTCTATAATCAGGTTCACCGGGATAACCGCCTACCATTCTTAAAACCTTTATACAAAATGATATTGAGCGACAGAGTAGCTCTATCATGGTTGCCTGAAGAATTTGATAGTGACGAAGCAATGCTTCATGCCATCAACCACCTCTACGAATCTCTCCAAAACCTACTTAGGGAAGAAGGTGAAAGCAGCCTGCGTCACCTGCTTCTTCATATCTCTCGATTCAATACCGAACAGATTTATCTATCAAACGATGAAACCTTGACAAATATTTCTCAAAGAATGTTTGGACAATACAACGTTTTCAGTCAGGCTGTCAAAGACGATTTACGAAATAAATATCCCAAAAAGCCTAAAGCAAAGCAAGAAGCATACGACGAAGAGATAGAGCAATTATTCCAGTCCAAAAAGAGTTTCTCTATTTCCTATCTGAACTCCTTGATTGACGGTAAGATGACCATTGAAGATTATTTCAAACAACTGGGAGCTTATGACAGAGACGGCGAACAACGCATCAATCACTTTGCACAAATTCAAAATGCTCACACAGCAGCTCAAAGCATTTTGAATGGTAATCTTACTGAAATCAGCCAATCCGAAAACGATATCAAACTCATAAAGGACTTGATGGATTCATTCAAGGGCTTGCAGCATTTCATCAAACCCTTGTTGGGCTGTGGTGAAGAGGCAGAGAAAGACAATGAGTTCTACTTCTTATTGCGTAATATTTGGGATAAGCTCAATCAAGTTACCCCTTTATACAATATGGTCCGCAACAGACTGACACGAAAGCCGTACAGTATAGAAAAGATTAAACTGAATTTCGAGAATCCTATTTTATTGGATGGATGGCCTAAAATAGAAGCATCTTCATGTGCAATTTTTAAAAAGAGCGATAATACGTATTATCTTGGCATACTTGACAAAAATCATAAAAGTATATTGAGAAAATATCCAGTATCAACTGAAGAGAACATAGAATTCATGCAATACCTTCAAGGAGGTGATATGGGGAAAAATGTACAGAATTTGATGTATATAGACGGTAAGGTAAAAAAAGTAAATGGTCGAAATGAGAAAAGTGGCCCAAATGCAGGAAAAAATATCCGTTTAGAAAATTCAAAAATGAAATATTTACCGTCAGAAATCAATAGAATTAGGAAAGACAAAACGTATTTGACTACACAACCAAATTTTTCCAAAAAGGATTTGACTACCTTTATTGAATATTATAAACCGCTAATCTGTGACTACTATTCATCATATATTTTCCATTTTAAGGAATCTTGCGAGTATAAAAACTTCACAGAGTTTACCGAACATATTAACCAACAAGCATATCAAATTAATTTTGTTCCTTTCTCTCAAAAACATTTGGATCAATTAGTTGATGAAGGTAAACTCTATTTATTCCAAATATGGAACAAGGATTTCTCACAATTTAGCAAAGGTACTCCCAATATGCATACGCTATATTGGAAAATATTATTCGATCCGGAGAATCTCACCAATGTCGTATATAAATTAAACGGGAAAGCGGAAGTGTTCTACCGGAAAGGAAGTATTGACATGCAGAAAAATACCATACATAAGGCTCATCAGCCCATACCAAATAAGAATGTACAAAATACAAAATCCAGCAGCACATTTGATTACGACATTATTAAAAACAGGCGTTACACGGTAGACAAATTTCAATTTCATGTACCCATAACCATTAATTTCAAATCAGTTGATAAAATCAATATCAACAAAGATGTGCTCGAAATCATTCGCAACAATGGTATTGAACACATCATTGGCATTGACCGCGGCGAACGACATTTGCTTTACCTATCTCTGATAGACCTCCAAGGAAACATCATTCAGCAAATGACACTCAATGAAATTAAACAAGACCGCGAAGAAACTTTCCCCACCAATTATAAGGATATACTTTCCGCACGAGAAGGAGAACGAAACGAAGCTCGACGCAATTGGAAAAAGATAGATAATATCAAGAACCTAAAGTCTGGTTATCTTAGCCAAGCCGTTCATGTCATTACCAAAATGATGGTTGAATATAATGCCATCGTTGTGCTCGAAGACCTGAATATGGGATTTATTCGTGGTCGTCAGAAAATTGAGCGCAGCATTTATGAACAATTTGAACGCATGCTGATAGAAAAATTGAATTTCCTGGTTGACAAGAAAACCGAAGCCCATCAATCCGGCGGTATTCTTAAAGGATTGCAGTTGACCAACAAGTTTGAAAGTTTCAAGAAACTTGGTAAACAATGCGGTTGCCTCTTCTACGTTCCGGCATGGAATACCAGCAAGATTGATCCAGTAACCGGTTTTGTCAGCATGCTCGACACACGATACGAAAACAAGGATAAGGCCAAAGCATTTTTTGGCAAATTCGACAGCATACGCTACAACAAAGAAAAAGACTGGTTTGAATTTACATTCGACTATAATCAATTCCACAAAAAGCTCGAAGGCACTAAAACAAAATGGACATTGTGCACTTATGGTACGCGCGTCAGAACATTCCGGAACTCCGCCAAACTCAATCACTGGGACAATGAAGAAATCAACCTTACAACAGAGTTCAAAAACTGTTTTGCTGAAGCAGGGATTGATATTCACGGCAATCTGAAAGATGCTATTTGCTCACTGAATGATAAAAAGCCATTAGAAGAATTGATGGGGCTGATGAAACTGCTGCTGCAATTGCGTAACAGCATCACTAACTCAGAAGTTGACTACCTGCTATCACCGGTAGCTGCCGACGGAACATTTTATGATAGTAGAACTTGCGGAAATCATTTACCCGTTGACGCCGATGCCAATGGTGCATTTAATATTGCACGAAAGGGATTGATGCTTGTACAACGTATTCAAAGCTGCCAACCGAATAATCAGCCTGATCTGAAAATATCTAACAAAGATTGGTTGCTCTTTGTTCAAAATGAATGACTATATCCAGATAGCTACTCTTAACGATTTTATCTTTTGTCCGTACTCCATCTACCTACATAATGTGTACATGGAGACGGACGAATCGTTATTTAAGGCAGCACCACAAACACAAGGTACTTTGGTACATCAGACTATTGATAACAAAACGGCGAGCCACCGTGCTGATGACCTACTCTCACTACCTGTTTGTTCTGAACAATATCAACTTATGGGGAGAATTGATGTGTTCAGAAAAAACACCGGCACATTGATAGAACGAAAATATCAACTCCGACATATTTATCAAGGACAAATCTATCAGTTATGGGGGCAAATGCTTTGTTTGTGTGAAATGGGTTACAAAGTCCTTTCTTTGGCTTTTTATGAAATTTCAACAAACAAGATGATTTCGATAGCTATGCCGACGCAAGAAGATTTGAACAGATTCTGCAAATTTTTAGAGCAATACCGTTCATTTGATCCGGCAACCACCAAATTTCCAATCAACCCCAATAAATGTTGTCATTGTATTTATTGTAATTTATGCGACAAAACCGACACTGAGAATGTTTACACTTAAAGATCTTGAATATCGAACCATTTTCGTTATCAACTGTATCCACGAACGAGACTTACGCGTCAGTAACGGAGAACTGTTACTGACCGAAACAGTAGAAGATAGTGACAAAACTAAAACGCTGACCAAGTTACCTTTCCAAAAAATTTTGGCATTATTCATCGTTGGTCACATAAGAATTACAACACCTTTGATTGAAAAATGCAAGAAGTATGGCGTAGCATTGGTAGTCATGAAACCTTCATTACGCCCGGTATTCTATTGGGCTGACTTTGCCGATGCCAATTATCTGTTAAGACGTAGACAATATGAATTTTCGACAAACAATATTACCATAGCCAAAGTAATTATTCGTAATAAAATTCAGAATCAAATAACAGCCCTCTTATCCACCCGACGAAAAGATGAACTGACCACGCAAGCTGTACATACCATTGAATCGGCACTCGAAAAAATAGAGGAAATTGAAGATAGCAATAGTCTTTTAGGACTTGAAGGTGTCGCTGCAGCGGCCTTTTTCAAGGCTTTCTACCAAGATTTTCATTGGCATCAACGACGTCCAAGAACAAAATGTGACGAACTCAATAGCAGTCTTGATATAGGTTATACCATCCTTTTCAATTACATAGAATGTTTCTTACGGATGTTTGGTTTCGACTTGTACGTGGGTGTGTATCATCGGATGTGGTTTAAACGGAAATCTCTTGTCTGTGACATGATGGAACCATTCCGCCCTATCATCGACAAAACGGTTCGTACGGCGTGGAACCGCAAACAGTTTGCAAAAACAGATTTTCTTCATCAAAAAGGTGAATACAGATTAAAATATGAAAAGAACGGAGATTATTGCAAAGTATTTTTCGACGCATTAATACCCTATAAGTTATCTATATTTAAATATGTACAGTGCTATTACAGATGCTTTATGGGATGTAAATCAGTTTCACAATATCCTACTTTTAAATTATAGAAAGAATGTTGATTATCAGTTACGACATCCAAGATGACCGGCTTCGCAATAGATTCTCGAAGACGTTGACAAAACATGGGGCTATCAGATTGCAGTATTCGGTTTATGAAGTGAACAATACCGAACGTATACTCAAGAATTTGATGATTATTGTAGAAGAACAATTTGCCAAGAAATTCAGCGGAAGTGACAGCGTTATCATATTTGACGTAAATGGCATTAAATTAAAGAAATACGGTAATGCCATTCACCGAGACACAGACATAGTCTATTTATAGCAAACCTCCGTCTCAACATTTTATCGAATAATTTGTAATTATCCACATATTAACATTCTACTTTGCTATCAGCCAACAATTCTTTTCACTCCCCCCCCTCTAAAATATTTAATAAAAACCGCGTAATAACTATTGATAAATACATATTTATATCTATCTTTGCAAACAGTAGTGTCAACAATGACACATTGAATTTCTACTGTTGTAGAT
>CALZOH010000175.1 GCA_945827465.1 uncultured Prevotellaceae bacterium | reverse complement strand
CGCCTGTAGTGGCCGTGCAACCGGAGGCAGAGCCGCAGTTGGATGCCAAGCCAAGCATGGTCACCACCTCACGTCCCGTCTTGTTCGTTAAGACCAACCTGCTCTACGACCTGGCGACCTTTGTCAACGTATCGGTAGAGGTGCCGCTCAGCCGACGACTGACGGCCGAAGCCACCCTCGTATATCCCTGGTGGAGAAGCACCGCCAAGCACAAGACCGTGCAGATGCGCTACGTGGCCATCACACCGCGATATTACTTCAAAAACACCGACAAGCCCTATACTTCGTTCTTTGCCGGACTGACCGCAGGCTCGGGTACTTACGACCTGCAGTGGACACGCCGGGGCGTGCAAGGTTCGATGTGGCATGTGTCGCCGGTGATCGGTTATTCCCATCATATCTCCAAGAGATGGAAGATGGAGTATTCCGCCTCCGTCGGCTACGTACAGACCCATTACCACAAATACACGCAGACGGCCAATACCCCTTACGGCGAAATCAAAGTACACGACTATCCCTGGGTATCGCACGTGCTCCGAACGGCCTTGCCCACCTCGCTCAATGTGTCGCTCGTCTATTCATTCAACAAACTAAAAAAAGTACTGCATCATGAACCGTAGGAACAGCATCTCCATACTTCTGGGCCTCGTCATGATGATGGCTCTGTCGTGCACGCGCGACCATCTATATTATGAAGCGCGCAGTCGCAATCAGGTGCAGCTCAACATCGACTGGAGCCGGACCGCCTTCTCCTCAAGCAGCAGGAGTTCCGACACCGACAACCGCTTGAACGGCGTCACCATCTTCGCCTTCGACTCGGCCACCCACCGCCTGGTGGCAGAACTGCCGCCCTTCGCCAACTGGCAGTCACCGCGCGTGAGCCTCGAACCGGGCACCTACCACCTGATAGTGATTAACGACAGCCGCGCAGAGCTGCCCGCCATCCACTTCGACACCGAGCAAAGGTTTGAGGACTTCAGTGCCTTCATCGACGTCGACACAGTCTATAAGGAACATCCCGACTACCTCACCGTCTCCTCCCTGCGCAACGTCCGATTCGGCTCATCCACCAAAGAGTATTTCTACGACCGACCCGACGAATACTTCAACGACATCGTGACGCAAGAAATCAACACCGTGCAACATCCGGTGACCAAGAAAATCAACATCCGAGTATATGTAAAAGGCATGAACTACTGCCGCGGAATGCAGCCCTCCTATATGTCGGGACTGTCCAAGTCGGTGAATCTCGCCACCGAAACCCCCAGCAAGGAGAACGTGGTATATGCCTTCAACCTCATCAACCGCGAGTATCGCAACAGCGACTACACCGAGGCCCTGCTCACACAGACATTCAGCTGTTTCAGCTTTAATGAAAATAACCTCCAGACGGGAATCCCCTTCGAGTTAACGCTCAACTTCGTGCTGGTCGACAACAGCGTCCACACCGTAAAGGCAGACGTTACCCCACAGTTTGAGAAATGGCTCGAAGAACACACCATCGACTGCGACCTCGACCTGGACATCGACGTGGACATGGAAGTAACGCTACCGCCCACCGAACCCACGCCCCCCAGCTCCGAAGGTTTAGTACCCGAGACCATCCCCTGGAACGACATTATGCAAAATATAACAATGTAATTAAATACCAAATCAAAGATGAAAAAGATTTATTTATTCGCATGCGCAACGCTGCTCGCTTTAAGCGGTTGCACCAATGAGATCAGTGAAGACGGCTTCGTTGACAAGACAAACGCCATCTCCTTCAGTGCCTATCCCACCAAGACACGTGCAGTAACGGGTGATGTTACAAACGCCAACATAACGGATGACAACTTCGGTGTGGTTGGATATTATAGTAATAAACTCTATTTGGGAACAGCTACCAAAGCCACAGAGCAGTATTGGGACGGTGATTCATGGGAATATAAGACTCCTACAGAACTGAGATTCTGGCCGAATGGAAACATGGACTTCTATGCTTTCTTCCCTTATACATCAACGAATACAACATTTGCATCTAAAAATGATGGTACTGAAGATCCTGTGATGACCTTCCAAACAGAAGATGACAAAGATCAGGATATGCTTTTTGCTGTTGCCAAGAACGAAGCCAAGAAAGATCGTTTACCTCTGACCTTCCGTCATGCGTTCTCAAAGATTGAATCTGTAACGATTAAGATTGCCGATGGTAGCAATGTGGAAAATGGAAATATTAATGTAGAAGTAAAAAAAGTAGAATTTACCAACACCTCCACAAAGGGTACAATCAATGTAAGTGCTGACGGAGTAGCTTCTTATACCGTTGCAGCAACAAATACGACTCGTGCATTTGATCTTTCTTCTGATCTTAAGAAAATTAGTTCTTCAGCAAAAGAAGCTACACTTGTTGCAAAGCTAAATAAAAATGGTTATCTCTTTGCCACCAACACTGGAACAGCACAGAATCAGGTGATCGGAACAGGAAAATCTTTGTGGGATGGAACAGCTCCTTCTGCAAGTGGAACAGTCGAAGGAAATGGTTCGGTTAGCCTCAAGTTGACCTGTAAAGTATGGAGATCTGATAATGGAACGGATATTGTTACCTATTATCTGGGTGATGATAGTAATTATGCAGATATGTACATTCCTTTAAAAGGTAAAGTTGGAGATACTGAAAACATATTGGATGCACTGATTGCCGGTAAGAAATACAATTTTACGATTGTAATGCAAAATAACGTTGGTTACAAAAATAATGGTGAACCGATTCTCACACCTATCCTCTTTAAAGTTAATCAAGTAGTTGATTGGGAAGAAGTCAACGTTACCATCACCCTCTAAACTGTAACACGAATTTACGTGAAGTTGCATTATACGACAATTGTCTTGTCCTTCATGTTGCTGCTGCACAGTTGCAATCAGATGGATGAATTATCCGGGGAAGATGTCCCCGGATATTCACCCATCTTGGTTTCGGCCGAACCGACATTGCCCGTCACAAGGACGTATATCCCTACGGGAATGCGCGACAACTTCAAGGTACATGCCGTCTCAGAAACAGGCAGTATGCAGAAGGTCGTGATGGATGGCTACGAAGTGGAATTCGTAACCGACAATTGGTCGTACATCACCGAGAGCCAACAGTTGATGTATTGGGACTATAACACCGACCGCTATCGCTTCTTGGCGGGAGCACCCATTGCATCAGTCACCAAGATCGATGCCACCTCTTTGACCCTTCATCTCAAGAACAACAAGGGTGGAGACTACGCCATGGTTTCAGAACCGCTGAAGATAGAGCGGAGTTCGGACGACTTCGGCAAGACCGTCAACCTGCGCTTCTGTTATGCCCACTGCCGGGTATGCGTGGCCTTCGTAAAGAATACGTCGGCAGAAACCCAGATAACCGACATTCTATTGACCCCTGATTCCCCCATCACCTCCGAGGCCGACATCACCTACACTTACGATTGGTCTACTGCCCAGCCAACCACCACCTCCCTGCTGAGCGACAAGACAACGAGTCAGGCGGGATTCGACTTCACCAATGTAACCATTCCGGCCAACACGACCGGCAGAGTGCTCTCTTCCACCACCTACTACTGCGTACCCGACGCCACCAACACCAACGTCTGGACGGTATCGCTCAACGACAACGGCGAACCGAAGTCGGCACAGTTCGTCAACGAACAGAACTGGGAGAGCGGCAAGAACTACATCTACATCTTCTCCTTAGAAGCAAAGACACCCAAACTACTCTACGTCATCTCGCAAGAAATGGAGTACTTCGACTGCAACGACATCGTCGCAGGAGGCGAATTCTCTAACAACGACATGACCGAATAACCATCGGAAAACAGTCAAAGCATGAAATTCATCTGTCCTATCTTAATTACGTTCCTATTGCTCTCCTCCTGCGCTGAAGAACAGGGCGCCGATCAAAACTCCGTGCAACGGCTGAACATCTCCTTTGCCGACACCCCGACAAGGAGCAACTGGAACGACCAAACCGACACTGAAAACAAAGTAGTAAACTACATCTGGGACGAGAGCAACACCAATATGCTGACCGCCATCAAGCATGGCAGTCAGTACGTACCATTCTACGAGTCGATGAACTCAGCAGCCGAATACTACTCCAGCACCCATTTTGAAACCGTCGATGCGGAGAAGTCCAAAATCAAGCTAAAAACCGTCAATGGCGTGAAACTTGAAGTCGTGAGCGATGCCTACGTCTTTCCTGTAGCCGCAGGCGATGAGATGTACTGCTTCCACCCCATCAACGAGCACACCACCGTCAGCCATAGTGCGTCAGCCGTCACGGTCGATATGTCCCTACCCTCCACATTCTCCTACGGCCAACTCACCAACGACCTCACATCGCTCTCGGAGTATTCCTACGTATACACCTCCACCACGCTGCAGTCGGTCGATGCCAACGACGTCGTTGCCAAAACCTCGCATTTCAACTCCGCCTGCGCCATCATCCGCTTCAATATCACCAACCACATCACCTCCGACATCATCATCACGAAGGTGAAGATGGAAGCCGACGACAATACGCCCATCTTCCCCAACGTGCTCCGATTCTCCGATGGCAGCGTGGCAGAACAGACCGACAAGACCGGCTACTACAGCCGACTCACCACCGAGATTCAATCGGTCACGATACCCAAACAGCAAACAGGCATCTTCTACAACCTGTGCTTCCCTCTCGACGGCGACTTCAACCAAGTACCGTTGAAGTTCACCATCGACACCAACTACCTGACTTATCAGCTACGACTCAACTCAGACGTCATCACAAACCATAAGTTCGAGGCAGGTAAGATCTATACCTTCAATTTCACGCTGGAGGAAAAAGAGATTCGCCTGAACACGATAGACATTGCGCAGTGCACCACCTATAACGTCGACAACGCCGAATCGCTCAACGTCATGGTTTCGCCCGATGCCGTATGGGACCAGACGGGTCAGGAATCGGCCCAAATGGTGTTTGTGAGCCTCGGCATGAGCGCTACCATCGAGGGGAAAGACTACGAGGTGCTTTGGGCCACCTGCAATCTCGGCGCCATGGAACCCATCGAAACGGGTTATCACTATGCCTGGGGCGAGGTGACAAAGAAAACAGCCTCGAGCTACTCCCCCTCCGGCTATAAGGGAACGGCCAGCACCGACATCCATAATACGGCTGACGACGCCGTCAAAGCCTATCTTGGCAATGGCTACTGGCTGTGGTGCATGCCCACCAAAGAGATGTGGGATGACATCCTCACAAAGTGCAACTGGAAATGGAAAACCGTGAAGAAAGTCTCTGAGGATACCGAATCAGAGGATAACCTCGACTTCGATGCCTCGGTGTGGGAGGTGACCAAGCGAGATGAAGCCGGTCAACTCGTCGGGTTGATCTACTTCCCCATCACCGGCTATTCCGGCCTGGACGAATCGACCGGCACTTATACGAAAGTCAACAAGGCGAGATGCCAGTATTGGACGTCCACCCCATGCAGCAGCGATGCGGGAGCAAGGGCAAAGTCATGGGCTTTCGAGACCACCTACTACACGGAAGAAGGTTCCGGTAATGGTCACATGACCGTTCAAAAGATGGAAGAGCGCGAGAGATACAACGGATATGCCATCCGCCCCGTGCTGTTAAAAGAAAAGACGAATTAAGATGATGAGAAAGATTCTATTGCTTCTGACATGGATATGCTTGGCCTCCTGCACCTCCGACTCCCTAACGGATGAGCCGCAGCAGGGTACGCCGCTGGAGATTCGGGTCGACGTGGCGGCCTACAACCAGGATGTTGACGACGTGGCGACCAGGGCTTCGGTCAACAGCGGTGTCATCACTTCGTTTGCTCCGGGCGACGACCTCGGAATCATTGTTACGGACAAAAGCGGAAACGTGGTCATCAACAACTACCGCTTTATAGTGCAGAAAACAGGACTTGCCTACCGGGCGGATGAAGGAGATAACATCATTGCTTCTGACATCTATTACGATGAGAACTACACCTACTTTGCCTACGCGCCCTACAACAGCCAGTACAACGGCTATCAGTCGTTAGATGCCATCATTGAGAAACACAAGGCGGACATCTTCACACTCTATAACGACCAGTCCACTCAAGAGACGTACAACGCGGCCGACCTCTTGGTGTGCAAGACTCCCCAACGAACGGGCACAACGCTGCGACTGAAGTTCACTCACGCCATGAGCCTGATGAAGATCTTCTACAACGGTGAAGCGTCAGACCTGACGGTGGAGAAACCTGTTGAGCTCTCGAAGATGTACAAGCCAGAGGGATCTCAATCTTACAGCTACATCTACCCACCGGGTGACGGTGTGGAAGTGTATGGCACAGCTCTCTCGAAACAGACTGTCGAGGACGAAGGTGGTGAGGGGAGCAAAAACGAAATCGATACCTACTCCTACTGGCAGACCCGCATCGACCTGAAGGAAAACGGTATGCTCTACGTCTCGATCTACGCCCAACCCTTGGTATCGTACAAGACTGCCGGCGTCGACATGGGATTCCCTTCGGGATGTATCTGGGCCAATCACAACTTGGGCACCGAGACGGCTTCGGACCAAAAGAAAAGAAAAGGCAAGTGGTACGACGCCTACGGCAATGTGAGAGAAGATCTCATGAATAGCGAGCTGCACGCCTGCTACGACCGGGGCGACTACTTCTCTTGGGGTGAGTTGGAAACGAAGTATGAGCTGTCTCTTATACACATCTGACGCTGCCGACGATATGCAGTGTGTAG
>CALZOH010000174.1 GCA_945827465.1 uncultured Prevotellaceae bacterium | reverse complement strand
TTAGTGTGATATCACATGAGCTTCTCTCGCCACTCAAGAGAGGTTTTGTATCACGAACAATTGTTGTTGTTAACTTTAAACCCAAATCGGTCATTAGACTATTATGCGCAAACAAACTTTCTTTTTGTCATCTGCCTTTCCGTTTTTCGGTTGCAATGGAACCCCATTGCGCCCTCAAAACGTAGAGACATCTGAACAAAAACAAGAGTTGTTATCATCATAACGCTAATGACCGATTTGGGTTAAACGGATAAGTGACCTTGTTGTAAGGGGACTATAAACACAAAAAAGCCCCTCGAAAGGGGCTTTTCAGTCAAATACATTTAGTTAATCTTCACTTGATGCAAGAGGTGATGCTTGTTTGTAGGTACGAGCTCCGAGTTCCTTATCGAGCATATAGAGTCCGTAACCATTGTCCTTAATCATGCGCAGATTGTCGATGATGGTCTGAGCGCTTTCTTCTTCTTCCACTTGTTCGTCGATGAACCATTGCAGCTTGCTCTGAGAGGCGAAGTCCTTCTCTTGAGTGGCAATGTCGTAGAGATTGTTGATGAGCGCTGTTACCTTCTGCTCATGTGCCAATGTGTTTTCAAATACTTCAAGAATGTTACCCCATTCTGTGGGCACTGCGTCAATCGCCTTGAGGATGACACGGCCTCCGCGGGAGTTCACATAGTTGAAAAGTATCTTGGCATGGTCTTGCTCTTCATGAAACTGAACCTGGAACCAATTGGCCATACCCGGTTGTCCGATGGAATGGCAGTAGGCTGACATGGAAAGATAAAGATAAGCCGACCAAATTTCGGCATTGATTTGGGCATTGATAGCCTCTTCTACTTTTTTACTTAACATGGCTTTTGTGTTGTTATGATTATTCTGAGGCAAAAGTACGTATTTTTATTGTAAGGATTCCATTCTATGGATTACTTTTTTATGGGAGGGAATTGTCGGAGGACGTATCGTCGGGAGCAGGAACACCGGCTTGTGGTTTCATCACTACACCCAGGCCTTTGCGGCCGTCCATCTTGACTATCAACGGTTGTTCAAAGTGGATAACACGCAGATATTGGCTCTCCCATACGGCAGGTTGGGCGGCCAGAAAAGCTTCGTCGAACCATCCCTCGCCTTTAAATGGGTTGATGGTGAAGTAGCCTACACCGAAGGAGGTCATGTTTTGGAAGAAGTGAGTACCCTGACTCGGTTCGATGCGGTAGCTTTGGAGTCCGCACTCCGTGATGACGCCGGCCTGACTGATTTGCGGCCATTTTACCGGGATGCCCAAGTAGGGGTCGCTGCTTCCCCAGCGTCCGGGACCAACGAGGATGTAGTTGCGACCCTCGTCACAGTATTTGCGGTTGATCTTCTCAATGTCGTAAGCAATCAGTTGATTGTTCATTTGGCTGAACTGGTCGCTCTTTACATAAATCACGTCGTGAATGTCGTTGATAATGCCGTGGCCCAGGCTGCTGTTGGAGTAGAGCAGGGTATCCTCTTGCGGAATAACGGTGAGGTCGTCGTCCATGATTTCCTTGCTGTCGACAATGGGACGGATTTGCAGGAGGTAGAACGAGGCCTGACGATTGTCATTGTTGAAGTTGACGGCAAATTCAATCTCGACAGGGCGTCCCATTTCCTTTTGTCCGATTTCGAGCAGGTGGTCGATGGTTTCGGCAATGGGGAATACGTCGTGTTGGAGCACGTTGACGAACGAGATAATCTTGCGTCCACCCGGATAATAGCCATCGCGGATGACTTGGTCGTAAGGATCGAAGGTGGAAGCAATGAATTTCAGTGTGCCGTCTTCGTCGGCATCCTTCAAGTTAAGTCGGAGCAGGTTGAAACTGTCGTTGACAGAGAACTCGCGGTCTTGTGCGCTGAGGTCAAGGCCGTAGAACTGTGTCTGGGTCTCTCGCAAGGCCAAGTCGAGCGTGCTCATCTGGAGAACACTGTGAGGATGGCGCGGTGAGAAGTGGAGAGTACGTCCGCCGTCAACAATGTATTTGCCCAAACCAAGGGCGATGTCGGCAATACCGTCTTCTGCCTGCTCGCTGCCGATGGGATAAAAGTTGAGCGAACGGGCTACACCCGACATGTTGGGGTAAAAACGACCGTTGTGCTCGCTGCCGACAGCTTCTTGAATGACCACGGCCATCTTTTCCTGGTCAATCAGATTCGACGTGGCTTGCATATATGTCTTGCTCTGACGGAAGAAGGTAGAGGCGTAAACGGCCTTTACTGCCGAGCAGACGGCGTCAAGCTGCTTCTGGGCATCTGAAATTTTGGGAACCATGTAGGTGGAGTAGACTCCGGCGAAGGGTTGGTAGTGTGAATCTTCCAACATACTGGAAGAGCGCACGGCAATGGGGCCTTGTACAACCTCCATAAGTGCCGACACGTCGCCCCTTACTTCTGCCGGCAATCGGGCTGCGAGGAAGGCTTTGAGAATGTCTTCATCCTCCAAATCCTGCAGGGCAAGAGGGTAGAGGTTGTTTTGCTCCATGAATCGGTCGAAGATATCGGTGCAGATTACTACCGTACGGGGGATATTGACCGATAGATTGTCGGTATCGAGCGAAGGATAACGCTTGATCATGCTACCCATAAAGGCCAGACCACGCCCTTTTCCACCCAACGAACCATTACCGATGCGGGCAAAATTGCTGTATTCGTCGAAACGGTCACGCAGATAGATGGCGATAGTACCCGTGTTCTTCATGCGGCGATACTGCACGATGAGGTGGAAGATGAGTTGCCGGGCTTCGTCGAGATTCTTGTATTCGCTCACGTCGATTTTCTTCAGAATCTCGGCGGGTGGGAACATGGCGCGAGAATAGAAAAAGCGTGAGAAATGGTTTTGCGAGAGGTGATAGACCAGAGAGTCGTCTGGGATGTGACTGATTTGGTGTTGCAGGTCGCGCAAGTTGCGGATGCGCATGATTTCGCAATGGGTAAGCGGATTGATGATGACAAAGTCACCGAAGCCAAAGTGGGCGCTTACTTCGCGTTTGAGTTCTTGTGGAAAGTTTTTCGACTGCTTCCAGATGAAGGCTGCATGGAGTTGTTGGGCGTAAGTTTCGTTGGAGCGGTCGGACGATTCGAGGATGAAGGGGATAATCATACCTGTGCGCTTGACATATTGGCCGAACTTGAAGCCTGCGTAGGGGTCTTTTTCTCCGCCGTTGTTGATACTCATGTCTGAAACGATGCCCAAGATGTGGTCGCGGTAGCGGTTGAAGGTGTCGACCGCTTCTTCGTAGTTGCGTGCTAACATGATTTTGGGGCGTCCACGCATGCGCAGGTGTTTTTGATGGTCGTTGAGGGCTTCCTTCGAGAACTCCAAACTCTGTTCCAACACGAATTTATAAAGGTGGGTAAGGGCCGAAGAGTAGAACCTGACGGAATCTTCAACAAGCAGAATGATCTGCACGCCGGCCGTCTCGGTATCGGAAGGTGCATTCATTTTATCTTCCAACAATTTGATGATGGCAAGTAGCAATTCGGTGTTGCCTAACCAACTGAACACATAATCAATGGCGCTCATGTCGGCTGACGCAACCCTCTTGCTGACCTCCTTAGAGAAGGGCGTGAGCACCACAATGGGAATGTCGGGGTGAGATTGCTTGATGTCGGACGCCACAGCGAAAATGTCGCGGTGATCCATGTTCGGCATGCAGATGATCAATTCAAAGTTGCGCTTTTCGAGCATTTCGAGCGCCTCTTCCTTGGTGGTTACCTGCGTAAAGCGGGGTGGGGAACTCAAGCTAAGGGAATTGTATTCGTTGAAAATCTGTTCGTCAACGCGTCCGTCGTCTTCCAATATAAAAGAATCGTATCGCGAAGCTACAATCAGAATGTTGTAGATGCGCTTATTCATGAGGTCGGCAAAGGCCGTGTCTCGTAGCGCGAGAGTTTTAAAGTCAGGTATGTTGCTCATGCCTTTTCTAACGTGTGTATGTTTTTATCATTGAAATGAATGATCCGAAAGGTCTTCGGGGCTGCGGTCGTCGGGAGGGCGATGGCGGTCAAAAAGGCGTTTGTGGCTTTCGGTTGGGTGCGAATTTAGCAAATTCTTTCTATATGATGGATTCACCCGATGAAAAATCATTGATTCGCTACCGGCGTGCAGCGTGAAACCGACGGGAGGAACCCATAAATCATGCGCTCCTTGCACATGGGGGTGCGAAAGAGCGCATAAAGGGGACTCTTGGTGGTAGATACCGTTTATTGCTCGTTGAGCTTCCGAATGATGTCTTCTAAGCTTTCCAGATTGAAAGAGTCAATGTGAATGTCGAGCAGGTTCCCCTCCTTGTCGAAGAGTTTGTAGGTGGGATACGAATGAACTTGGAGGTAACGGTTGACGGCTTCCTGCTGCTCAAGCGGCAGATTGTAATGGGCCACGTTTTCTCCGGTGAGGTCGTAGTCTTTGATAACGCTCTCCCAGGCATCACGAGGACTGTTGCAGGCCAGATAAACGTATGCCACGGGGTAGGGCGACAGACGTTGATATAAGGCGGGTGCCTTGGAGAGGGCTTCCTTACAAGGACTGCACCAGGTTCCCCACAGGTCGAGAATCACCAGTTTGCCTTTGTAAGGCTCCAGTATTTTCTTTAAAATGCTTTTCGCCTCGCTGATACCGGCAACGGCATCGTTGGACTTCAGTACCAGATGGTCGAATTGTTTGTTCTGAAGGGCAAGGTATTTGTCGTTAAGTTGCAGGATGCGCTTGATGACGGGTTGGTAGCTGAACCACCGGCTGATGCTATCCAGCATTTCCGGAGATAGGGGCTTGCGTTCTGCATCGAGATGTTTGTAGATGTTGTAGCCCAGGTAACTGTCCTGAATGATTTTATCTGCACCTAACGAGTCAAGCAGTTGGCGGATGTCGCGGTAATTCTGCAGCTGGAAGTAGTTACGGGCTTTTTCTCCATTGAAAATGGCATTGACCTGCTTGATGAGGTCGGCGTGACGTTCGTTCCATTCCGTGGCCATTCTTTCTTTGGCTTGAAGATCTGTTTCGGCCTCAATGGCGTTGATGATTTGCTGTTGGGATTCCACCCATTCGCGCAGCAGTTGGAGTTCATGGTCGTTGGCCGCTATTTGCTGGAGATGAAGACCGGCATCAAATTTCTTTTGGCTAATCCTTTCTTCGTTCTGTACGAAGTCAATGATGAATTGGGGCACCTCTCTGAAAAGGGTGAGTGGGCGTGGGAGGTTCTTCCAAAGTGAATCTGTGGCATAACGATGTGCCCGGTCAGTCAGGATGTGGTTGGGCATGTAGAAGCGGGCCTGTCCGATTTCACGGCCTTGCTGCCACAACGTGTGTCCTTTTTGATAAAGGAAGAAGCGCGAGGAAAGGTTGGGATATTCTGAACGGACCTGGTCGAGGCCGGCTGTTTCGGCTTGGATGATACTGTCGGCTGTTGAGAGGAAGCAGTCGGCATCGTCGCCTGTATCAATGTTCACATAGTTCCAACCTAATGGATACTTCAGCAGTTCATTCTGCAAACGGGCATCGTCGCCCATGAAGAAACGGTGACCTTCCTTGAAGTCATAGAGTAGGAAATACTTCTTGCCGGGTTCAATCATGGTACGGATGAAACTGCGGCGCCAGTCACATGTCATTTCGGAGGAATTGGCGAGCGGAATGGTGATGGTAAACCGGCCGAGTGAATCGATAGGGGCATAGAATTCGTTTCGATCGTAGGAAAAAATGTCATGGATGGTGATGTCGAAGGTTCGTTGACTCTTCATTTTATCCGGCATGTCTTTCAGCCATCCCGATAGCGTGACAGAATCTTCTTGGTAACCGGTGTCAACGAAATCTGTGCGCATATCTTCAATCGGATAGTCGGGAAGATACCGTTCTGTAATCATCGAATAGCTTGTCTGCTTGTTGCCCATGCGAATGATGCGCTTCCCTTGTTTTTCCCGACCGATGGTAATGCTCCGTTCCTCGTTACCGTTACGTATGGTGAAGGTAGCGTTCTTGATTTTCCCGCTGAAATCAGGTTGCGTCACGTAGTCCCACCACTTGCCATCGTACACTACACCCTCCCGGAGGAAGGCCACGTCCCAATTACCCGTTTCTTCGTTTCTCCAATAAGAAGGAAAGATGATTTCCTTTCGTTTCTCTTGCGACATGATGTCTTGGAAGCGGAAGGGTGAGTTGGCATCTTCAGAGATGAGGTCGAAACGAGTCACTCCTGCAGGTAGCGCAGGGAAGTGGAGAACGACGTTGAGCCGGTTGTCGGAGTTGGTGCGACGTGGTACGCCCAGCTCAATGCCTTCGGCAGATATGACGGGGTATTTCACGCCATTGACCAGCAAATGTGTTTCAGGAGAAAAGAGTATGGAGGGATTTCTGGAGTCATTGCGTTCGGAAAAAGTGAGACGTATCACCGTTTCAGTTTTGAGAAACTCTACCTGAGTGATGTCGGCGGCCATCTTAAAGTATCCGTCGCCATAAGGAAGGACCTGCATCACGGCCGGATGATTCCATACGGTGGAACGCTGACGTGCAATGGTTGGCGTGATATGGCCTGAAACCAAAAGAAGAAAGGCCAAAAGAAGGGGTAAGTTCTTATTCATAAGAAATAGCAATGTATTCTGGTTGTCAGATATAATTCGTGGGCAAAGGTAGCGATTATAGTTGAGACGGTTGTACTTCCGATTCTGTTTTGATTCGTTCATGGTTTTCTGGTCATTGTTTCAGGATAAAAAGCATTCTAAGCTCTCTCCCGTTGGGAGTAACCCAAGAGTAAAAGTACTCTTGCCTCACTTGAGTGGCGAGT
>CALZOH010000173.1 GCA_945827465.1 uncultured Prevotellaceae bacterium | reverse complement strand
TCTCAGCCCGTCCGACACATTTTGAGGACCGGCCAAGCAATATCAGCAGGATGATAATACCAAAGCATTTGGTGTACAGAGAAAAAAGTATTACCTTTGCACTAACAATTTCCGCCACGCCTCTTTACAATGCGTACCAGGGCGGAACTTATTTTTTATATACCTATGGTAACATATACTAAGCAACCCATAAGTATTGCCGATCAAATGGCAATGTTGAAAAGAAGAGGACTTCTATTTGATGACGAGCAGAAGGCGGTTGAGTGCTTGAAAATCATCAGCTATTTCCGTTTGGCTAACTATTGGAAACCTATGGAAGGCGACAAGGTGAATCATGTGTTTAAGCCCAAAAGTAGGTTTGAAAACGTAGTAGCCTTGTATAATTTTGACAAAGAGTTGCGTACTCTTATTTTTTCCGCTATACAAAGTATTGAGATTGCACTTCGTACTAAAGTTATTCAGATAGTATCATCTAACTATGGCGCATTTTGGTTTGTCGATGAATCATTGTTCTCTAATGCTGCAATCTTCTCTAAGTGCATTACCAATATCGATGATGAAATGAAACGCTCTAAAGAAGATTTCTTGGTTGAGCACTTTCCCAAATACGATAATCCTCCATATCCACCTGCATGGAAAACTTTGGAAGTATCATCTTTCGGAACGCTCTCTAAACTATATTGCAACTTGTCTGACAACAACATAAAAAAGCTGATAGCAAGAGAGTTTGCTTTGCCACAGCACTTATATCTTGAAAGTTGGATAAAAAGCTTATCTGTATTACGCAACTGCATAGCGCATCATGCCCGTATATGGAATAGGAAATTCCCTTGGAAGCCACAACTACCTAAAAAACTACAAAATCCTTGGATTCAAACCAAAACTATTTCGAAAGAAAAGCTATATGCCCAATTATGTTGCGTGGCCTACCTAATGGATGCAATTCAGCCAGACAATGATTTCAAGCAGAAGTTGAAAGCTCTCTTGTCGGAATACTCAATCGTTGATGTTGCTGCAATGGGATTCCCCAAGATGTGGCATAATGAACCGCTTTGGAAATAGGTAGTCGTTAAGTTTAAGAGTTCTGTATTTACAGATAAATTATAAAATGAATAAAGGGTTTATAATATTATATTGTTTACTTCTTTTGTCCTATAGTGTTTCTTTTGGACAACAATTAAGTCCTGCCCAGCAAATAGCTGATTTTGACACATTATGTGCAAAATTAGAATATGTACACCCGGATCTTTATCTCTATCAATCAAGAGAAGAGTATGAAAACAATAAAACCACGATAAAGTCCTCCATGACTGATTCTATCAGCATATCCGACTTCTATCTGAATGATGTATATTTTGGTAACTATCTGCATTTTACTTTACCAAATTCCAAGATAGATTATTATATCAGTTTCTCCAAATTTTATGAATAAAAACAGTTGACAAAATGAAAAAGATTATTTTAGTTTTCGCCTTGTTCATAGCATGTCTTTATGCAAAGGCACAATCTATTATTCCACAGGTCAATGAAAATGTAGAACTAATGAGTATCTTGTCCCGTATGGCTGGTTTTCCTGAATATCACATGGACATGGCAGGACAATACATAAAGGACATGGACAGTTATTTTAAGGATAATACAGATCATCCGGCTGTCCAGTACATGAAAGGACTTAGAAACAAGTATGGTATCTCCTTTGATGCTGTCATGTCAATGGCAATACATTTGGACAACCGCGACGGTACATTATCTTTGATAGAAAAAGATATTCCTACTTTAGAAAAAAGATGGAAGAATGTGGATAAGGACGAGTTTTTGTCTTATCTCAACAGCTTTTATAAGAACACAAACTTCAATGAATTTTTCAAAGCCCATAAAGACTTTTATAACAGAGGACTTAAATCTTATCAGGATAATGTCATAAAACATTTTGATATAGACTGGTATGCAGATTTCTATGGCAATGAGCCTCAGGAAACTTTCTCTGTAATAATAGGATTCTGTAATGGCGGTGGCAACTATGGCGTAAACAGACAGCTGACAGGCAAAATGAAGGAAGTCTTTGCCATTGTTGGTTATTATGTAGATAAAGAAGATACACCTATGTACAATAAGGAATATCTTCCTACTTTAATTCATGAGTTTAACCATTCTTTCATCAATCATTATCTGGATGAAAACAAATATCCTGATTTTGCAAAAAAATTGGAGCCAGTTGCCACAGACTTGTTCATGTCCTCTCGTTGGAGTATGGCAAAACAGGCGTATGGTAATTGGAAAACCGTCATAAATGAATCACTTGTCCGTGCCGCTGTTATCTGCTATATGCTGGACAAAGAGTACAAACCTGAAGATATAAGAACTGAACTATTGGAACAGGTACAACGTAATTTCAGATGGATGCCCGAACTGGTTACCTTATTGAGAAAATACGAAAAGAAACAATCAAAGTATGGAAATTTTGAAAATTTCTATCCAAATGTGATAGACTTCTTCAATGAATATGCTCAGAAGGAAAATGAAAGATTTGATGTGTTGAAATAAATAATGTCAATACCAACTCCTTTTCTGATGGCGCAAAAGACGGTGTGCTCGGCTTAAACGCACTGGAAAAGTTCTCTCTTTTTTGATTTTATCCCAAATCGGTCATTAGACAGTTGACTTCTCTAATGACCGATTTGGGTTAAACACCATCCCCTCATTAACGCAAAATCCCGGATACTGATTTTACGTCAGCCCCCAAAAAACGTCCGCCCTGCCGAAATGGTAGAGCGGACGTTTTTTAGGGTATTCAGACCGGCAATCGATATGTCGTGTCCGGGTGAAGGCATGCAGCCTTATGAAGGAGTTGGTAGACCGGGCTGAAGGTCGGCTTGGTAACCTGAAAGAAAAGGCCTGTGAGGCCGGGCTGATTACTTGTTCTTGAGAATGTCGCGAATTTCAGACAGCAACTGTTCTTCCTTGGAAGGAGCAGGAGGGGCCGGCGGAGCCTTGGTTTCTTCTTCGCGTTTGTGGATAAGGCGATTGATGGCCTTGATCATAATGAAGATGCTGAAGGCAATAATCAGGAAGTCGATCACGTTCTGCAAGAAGTTACCATACTTGATATTAGCATCGCCCACGGTGAGCGCTAAATCTTTGAAATCAATACCTCCGGTCAGCATGCCGATCACCGGCATGAGCACATCGTCGACCAAAGAACTGACAATTTTACCGAATGCACCGCCGATGATCACACCGACAGCCATGTCCATCACATTGCCTTTCATGGCAAATGTCTTAAACTCTTTCAAAAAACCCATGTTTAACTATTATTTATTGGTTGTATGTGGCAAAGTTAGGAAGAAAAATTGTAATTTTGCAGCCGAAAAGAGAAAAACTCTTTTTCAGAAATATAGACATTATAAATTACAACTCTTTAAATACTTAAAGTAAATGATTAAAATTGGTATTAACGGATTTGGTCGTATCGGCCGTTTCGTGTTCCGTTCTACTCTTGAGGAGTCTAACAAGAACGATGTAGTAGTAGTAGGTATCAATGACCTGCTTCCTGTTGATTACATGGCTTACATGCTGAAGTATGACACCATGCACGGCCAGTTCACCGGTACAATTGAAGCTGACGTTGAAAAGAACGAGCTGATTGTTGACGGTAACCACATCCGTGTAACAGCTGAGAAAGATGCTGCTAACTTGAAGTGGGATGAAATCGGTGCTGAATATGTAGTTGAGTCTACCGGTTTGTATCTGACCATGGACCGCGCAGAGAAGCATCTCCAGGCCGGTGCCAAATATGTAGTGCTTTCTGCACCTTCAAAGAAGGGTGAAGACGGTCGTCAGGCTGACATGTTCGTATGCGGTGTAAATACCGATAAGTATGCCGGTCAGACCATCGTATCTAATGCTTCTTGTACCACCAACTGCTTGGCTCCTATCGCTAAGGTGTTGAACGATAAGTTCGGTATCGAGAACGGTTTGATGACAACTGTACACTCTACCACCGCTACACAGCGCACTGTTGACGGTCCTTCACTGAAGGATTGGCGTGGTGGCCGTGCTGCTTCTGGCAATATCATTCCGTCTTCTACCGGTGCTGCTAAGGCTGTAGGTAAGGTTATCCCCGAATTGAACGGTAAGTTGACCGGTATCTCTATGCGTGTGCCGACTCTTGACGTTTCAGTTGTTGACTTGACTGTAAATCTCAAGAACCCCGCTACTAAGGAAGATATCTGCAACGCCATGAAGGCTGCTGCTGAGGGTGAACTGAAGGGTGTACTCGGTTACACAGAAGACAAGGTTGTTTCTTCTGACTTCCTCGGTTGTCCGTTGACTTCTATCTTCGATGCTGACGCCGGTGTTTACCTCACCGACAAGTTCGTAAAGGTAGTTTCTTGGTACGACAATGAGATTGGCTACTCTCACAAGGTAGTTGATCTGATTAAGATCATGAAAAAATACAATGGTTAATTGAATAAATATTAATCGACCATGAGGTGCATCCTTGTTTGGGTGCACCTCATTTTTCTTTCAGAACGTTTGTAAAAGAGTATCTATCCTACTTCCTTCACCCTATGATTACCATTTTAGGTCCCACCGCGTGCGGTAAAACGTCGTTGGCAGTGGCTTTGGCTACCCACTTGGATGCTGAAATCATCAGCGGAGACAGTCGTCAGGTTTACCGCGGCATGGACATCGGTACGGGCAAAGACTTGTCGGAGTATCGGTGTGGCGACCGTCAGATACCCTATCATCTGATTGACATTGCAGAGCCTGGTACGAAGTACACCGTATTTGACTTTCAGCGCGACTTTCTTCATGCCTACCGCGAGATAACGGATCGTAAGCATGAAGTGGTGTTTTGCGGCGGTTCGGGACTTTATCTGGAGTCGGTATTGAGGGCTTATCGCCTGTCACCCGTGCCGGCCAACCCCGAGCTGAGGCAGAGGTTGGAGGGGAAAACATTGAAGGAACTGACGGAACTGCTCTCTACCTTCAAACAACTGCACAATAAAACCGATGTCGATTCGGCTCAACGGGCTATCCGAGCTATCGAAATAGAGACTTTTTATCAGGAGCATCCGCTCGAATTGCGCCCTTTCCCTGACATACCGAGTCTGAACGTTGGCGTGGAGGTGAGTCGCGAGGTGCGGCGCAGTCGCATTACGGCGCGGTTGCAGTCGCGACTGCAAGAGGGCATGGTGGACGAGGTGAAAGGACTGCTCGATAGGGGCATACAGCCCGATGACCTGATTTATTATGGCTTGGAATATAAGTACGTGACCCTTCACGTGGTGGGTAAAATCTCTTTTGACGAAATGTTTCACCAACTGGAGATTGCCATCCATCAATTTGCCAAACGTCAGATGACGTGGTTCCGGGGAATGGAGCGTCGCGGCGTGAAGATTCATTGGCTCGACGGCGGGTTGCCTATGGAAGATAAAATCAAACAAGTGATGGAATGGAAGGAACAGACAAAAAAATGAGTGTGATGAAAAGAACGGTGATGATGTTAGTATGCCTCTTGTGGCTGTTTGGGGGCATATCGCTGTCGGCCCGAACCGAGAAGAAGGCGGTAGCCATGTGGGTGGATGCCCATTCCAACCTTTCGCGCTTTGCTACGAAGGAGGATGTTAAGACTTATATCAAGCGCCTCAAGCAAAATGGTTTTAATACCATCTATCTGGATGTGAAACCGCTCAGCGGGTTTGCCATGTACAAGAGCAGCCTATTGCCTCCGCTCAAGAGTTTGCGGGGTCGGCAGGTCGACCGCGACTGGGATTACTTGGGTTATTGGCTCAAACAAGCCCATGCACAAGGCATGAAACTCTATGCCTGTGTGGCTACGCTGGGTTTTGGCTCCCCTTCCATTCGTGAGGGAGTAGTTTATCAGGATGCACGATGGAACGGTAAGACGCAAATGAAGATGAAAAACCATCAACCCGACAGTTTGATGGATGTACGTGATGAGAAAAAGGCCGACGCAGCCTTCTTGAACCCCGTATTGCCCGAGGTGCAGGAGTTTGTAACAGCTTATATCCACGAATTGGCCGAGAATTATCCCCGTCTCGACGGCATTTGTCTGGATTATTGCCGCTGGTGGGATGGTGAGTATGGCATGAGCGACGCTACGATAGCCGGATTCGGTCGGTATGCTCACCTTCCACAGGTGAATCGCAATGATATCCTGACGCGCAATGGCGGTATGGGACCTCTCTTTGCACAATGGACGGAGTATCGGTCGATGACCATAGCCCGACTGATTCGTCAAATCAAGACGGCCGTGAAGTCTGCCAATCCGAAAGCCGAGCTCCATCTGTGGGCCGGTACTGATTGGGAGTCGCGTTATCCCTACGGACAGAATTGGGCCAGCAAGCGTTTCGTGCCGCGGGGCGAAGTCTACACGCCCGGATATGCCGAGACCAGTTTCATTGCCGATTTGGATGTGTTTATCATCGGTGTCTACTCCGTGTATGCCTGGACCGAAGAATATCCCGGTACGGTTTGGTGGGCGGTAGAAGCCGCTATGGACCGCTATCCGGAGTATATTAAAGGCGATTGCAAAGTTTACGGCTCCATTCAGGCCTATGAAAACTATGCCAAGAAAAAGGGAAACGGCCTCGCAGATGCCTGTACACTGTGTCTTGACCGCAGCGACGGCTTGATGGTGTTTGAAATCGGGCATGTAGAGAACAAAAAAGAATGGGGCGAGTTGAAGGAAGGCATTCAGAAGTCGTCTGCGTTTAAGAAAAAGTAGTTCCTACCATTATATATAAGGACTCTTCATTGAGAGTGTAAAATAAACTGTGTCAGACTACAACAAAATAGTAGTATAACACGT
>CALZOH010000172.1 GCA_945827465.1 uncultured Prevotellaceae bacterium | reverse complement strand
GTTATACTACTATTTTGTTGTAGTCTGACACAGTTTATTTTACACTCTCGACAATCATCTAAAATGTTCAACCAATAATGGAATTCTTTCTCTTCGGACTTATGAAACTATATGTTTAGTCCCCCGATTTTATCAGGTGAACCCTTTCCCGAAGGGAGGATAGCGATAGCGAACCACCAGTAACGCCCACACAGAGACTTTCGCGTTTGCTCCCGTGTGGGCGTCGCTAATGTGCTTTAGCTAATGCTAAAGGCTGATAAAAGGATTATTTGGCCAGTCTGACCTTGGCTGCCGCCTGAAATTTCTCGATCAGTTCGGGCGACATCTCGGCCTTTTTCTTCCACGAATCAGATTCGTAGACACCAACAATGGACGTGTCGAACACTTTGAAGCCAATCTTCTTGGCGGCCTTCAACGAACGGAAGTGATAATTGTCGTGCTCGGCGTCTTCAAACATGGGGTCCATGATGACGGAATGCTGTCCGCCGCGCGCTTTTTTCCATTCTTCAAACGTCATCTTGCCAAACTCGGGCTGTCCGTCTACGTGCCAAAGGAGGTTATAGTCCATGTCGAGGTTGCCCTTATCCCATCCGTTGCTCTTGGTTACGCTATAATCGCCAAACTGAACCTTGTCGGCGTTAGGACCAATGACGGCGATGCGCTTCAAATTCTTCTTGGAGAGCGGCAGGAGTTGTTCCTCATTCTTGAGCAGGACGATCGATTCTTCGGCGATGCGTTGTGACAGTTCAATATGGTCTTTGCGATGAATAATTTTGCGGGCTTGCTGGGCGTTGTAACGGAAGGGACGGTCGAACAAGCCCAATTTGAACTTGATGCGAAGTACGCGTGCCACGCTCGAATCGACCATGGCGGCCGGAATGGTACCATCTTGAACCAAGCGGACCAATTCTCCATAGGCATAACGGCCAGGCGCTTCCAAGTCAACACCGGCTGTGAAGGCCTGAACGGCCGATTCGGTCTTGTTATGGGAAGTGCGGTGGAACTGATCCAACATACCGATGACGCCATAGTCGGAAAACACGTAACCTTTGAATCCCCACTCTTTGCGAAGCACATCTGTGAGCAACCATTTGCTGGCGTGGACCGGAATACCATCCACTTCGTGGTAGGGCATCAAGCTATAGATGTTAGCCTCTTCTACGGCCGCCTTGAAGGGTATGAAATGGAGTTCACGCAAAATACCGTTTGAGCACTCATGTCAAGGGCTACGAGAGCCAGGGATGAGATGACGATAGAAATTAAATAATGAGTATTATTCATGAATGACAAGATAGGAGGGTTGGGTTCTATATATTTAAATAAAAGATGGCTGCCGCAAAGGGAGTAAGCGACAAGCGAGTGCGAATTTACAACAAATAATTAAATACACGTCAAATGCTGTTGCCTAATTCGTTGGAACGGGTGCAGACGTGGTGGGACGTTAGTGATATTGATAGGCCAATCGTTCTTCGCCATTCCAGCAATAAATGATGCCGCAATAGACGAAGCCCGCCTTGAGAATGAGGTGTTGCATGACGCGGTTGTCGCGGTGGGTATCGATGCGCAGGGTGGCGTAACGTTGCAGAGAGAAGTTAAGAACCGTTTGGAAGATGCCCTTCACTTCTCCTGAACTGGCGATGCGATGGATGGTGGCGTATGGGCGATGGTGAGGCCAGGCGCCTTGTTCAATTACGTCGTAGGTGGGGTCGTTCCCTCCTCGCAGGAGGAAGGTGGCCACAATTTTTCCATGGTCGATGCACACGTAGCTGTCGCCGCTTTGAATGTCTGAGGTGAGTTGCTCCCGGCTGGGATAGCTTTCGGCCCACTGATGAGGGTTGCCGGTGGCTACCATAAAGCGTCGGGCGGCGGCAAAGATTTCCCGAAGTCGGGGAATATCTTCCAAAGATGTCGGGCGGATGGAAATGTGGTCGGTCATGGTCGGGTGATGTTCATGATGAATCGCTCTCTGTCCTTGAGAATGTCGTCCATGTGTTCAATGGACCAACGGATGAGGTCGTTGACCAAGGGTAAAAACGAGTGGGCACGTTCGGTCAGGCGGTATTCCACGCGTGGAGGCACCTCGGCATAGACTTTTCGGGAGATAAAGCCGTCTTCTTCCAAGGTGCGAAGGGTTTGTGTCAGCATTTTCTGAGAGATGTCGGACATTTCGCGTTGCAGTTGCTTGAAACGCAAAGACTCCTTATGCTGCAGGGTATACAGCACAAGGAGTGACCATTTGTCGCCCACGCGAGCAAGAATGTTGCGTATCGGGCAATTGGGGAATAATGCGTCTCTTACTTCTGTTGGTCTTTCTTGAAAGATGGGTTCAGATGTGTGGGGCATTTATGGGTTGATTGGAATGATTGTAGCATCTTCCATGAAGGAGGTAATGGGTTTCGATTCATATTGGATGCACATCATCACCAGTTCTTCCTTGCCGGTGTTGCGCAAGGCTCTCACGCCTGCCGGCGACACTCTGATGACGCTACCTTCGCTCACGTTGTTCTTTTCACCGTCTACTTCATACTCTCCCTGACCGGAGATGATGACGTAAAGTTCTTCGTGAGTCTTGTGGGCGTGGTAGAAAGGTGCATCTTCGCCTGCTGCCAGACGTTGAAAGGATACTTCGGCACCTGTCATGCCCAATTCTTCACCCAAGAAAATCTTACCCGTTACGTTTTTCCAACCATTCAGGTTCTTGATTGCATAGTTTGCCATATTTCTTACTTTGTTTTTAATGTGAATACAGGTGTTGTTTGTCTCTTTGACTGCAAAGTTACCGATGTATAGACACTTCTGCAAGAAGGCACAAGGATGTAACCTGGTTACCTAAAGGTTAGCAATACGCTTTACAGATGCTTGCAATCGGGGGCATTAACAATGTTTAGGAATTTATTTTAGCGCCTTTCCGTCGGAGAAAGCCTGTCCGACCTTTTGGCCCAGTTCGATGTAGGTGTGATGGACGGGATCGAAGACGATGAGTTGCATTTTTTCAACGTCGGGACGCCCATCTTCGGCCAGATAGGCTTCGTCAACCACGATATTAACGATTTCGGCTATGATGTAATAGCCTTCGGGCGACTCGCCGAGTTTCTCCTTGATGCGGCATTCCAAGGTCATGGGGAAGTCGGTGAAGACCGGGGCGTTCACTTTTTCTGCCTTTACGGCGGTCCAGCCGGTTTTCTCCATCTTCTTTGCGTCGTTCTTGGCCGAAACGATGCCTACGAAGTCGGAGGCTATCAGGGTTTGCCGCGTGGCGAAGGCTACGGTAAATTCGCCGTTGCGGTTGAGATTGGCCGTCGTGGCGTGTGCGCCCATGGCGATGGCTATTTCTTTCATGTCGAACTGACCGCCCCAGGCGGCGTTCATGGCATTGGCCACTCCGTTTTCATTGTACGTGCCGATAATCAGTACCGGCTGTGGAAGTACCCACGGTTTGGAAGCAAAACTTTTCATCTGTTTTCTGTTTTCTATGATTGTGCCTGCAAAGGTAGGAATTATCGTCGTCTCGGATGATATTATCTGTGCTTTGTCGGTCAATAAATTCTTAGAAAGTGGCAACTTTGCACCCAAATTATTGAAGGTCATGAAATCGTTGATCAAGTTTTGGAAGAGTACTTCGCTTGTGTTGAAGATACTCATAGGCATGGTGGTGGGTGTAGTGTTGGGCCTCACACTGCCGGAGTGGAGTTTTGTGGCTCTGTTGGGAAAGGTTTTTGTGGGAGCATTGAAGGCCATGGCTCCCGTCTTAGTGGCTGTTTTGGTGGCCGGCGCCATTGCGAAGGCGGGTAGTGGACTGGGTGCCCGGTTTCGCACTGTGATCTTTTTTTATTTGGCTACTACTTTGGTGGCGGCGATGGTGGCCGTCGTGGCGAGTTATGTATTTCCTGTGCAGATGACTCTCAGTGAAGCGACCGAGGGCAGTGCTCCGGGCGGCTTGTCGGATGTGTTTTCCAAGATGGTGCACGACATGGTGAGCAATCCTATTCAGAGTGTGGCCAATGCCAATTATATCGGTGTGTTGTTCTGGTCCATTGTGGTGGGCCTCGCGTTGAAGCACAAGGCCGGCGCGCAGACTATCGAGGTGGTGAGCGACTTGGCCGAAGTGGTGAGCACCGTGATACGTTGGATCATTGAGTTCGCTCCTCTGGGTATATTGGGATTGGTGTTCAGCTCGGTGTCGGAGAGTGGGCTGTATATCTTTACGGACTACGGCAAGTTGCTCGCGCTCCTGGTGGGCTGCATGTTGTTTACTTCGCTCGTGGTGAATCCTCTTATCATTGCCCTTTATTTGCGGGCCAATCCTTATCCGATTGTGTGGGTATGTCTGAAAGAAAGTGCCGTGAATGCCTTCTTTACCCGCAGTTCGGCCGCCAACATTCCCATGAACATGTCGCTTTGCAAGCGTTTGAAGGTCGACACCGATTTCTATTCGGTGAGCATTCCCTTGGGATGTACCATCAACATGAATGGTGCTGCCGTTACGATTACGGTCATGACGCTGGCCGTTTGTCATTCGTTGGGCATTGCGGTCAGTCTACCCGCCGCCCTTCTGCTGAGCCTCATCTGTACGTTGGGGGCTTGCGGCTCGAGTGGTGTGGCAGGAGGCTCGCTTTTGTTGATTCCGATGGCCTGTTCGCTCTTCGGCATCAATAACGACATGGCCATGCAGGCTGTAGCGGTGGGCTTCATTATCGGCGTGGTGCAGGATTCGGTCGAAACGGCTCTCAATTCATCGGGCGATGCGCTCTTCACTATCGTTGCCGACCTGCACAGCAAGGGAAAGAAGCCGGCTGACATCGCCGACTTGTTATCAGGAGAAGGGAAGAATAGATGTTGAAGAATTATCATACCATTATAAAATGATTATTACAATAGCTCGCCAATGCGGTTGCGGCGCTTTGGCTATCGGTGAAATGTTGGCCGACAGGCTCGGCCTGGTGCTTTATACCCGACAAATGTTGATGGACATGGCTCGTGAGCAGGGACTGGAAAATGAAATGGGTTATTTCTTTGATGAGCGCCCCGTTGATGACCTTTTAATGGCTATCAGCGACCGCAATGTAGCCCGTGATGAAATCAAAATGAGGTTTCGCAAGTTCTTTCATCGCATGATTGGCACGCAAGATTGCATTGTGATTGGGCGTTGCGGCAACAGCCTTTTTGCCGATCGTCGTGATTTGGTTTCGTTTTTTCTTAAGGGAAATCGTGAACAGCGTGTGGCCCATCTCGCTGCCGAGGAGGGCCTCAGTAGGTGGCAGGCCGAGAGAAAAGTGAGCGAGACCGACGACCATCGCATGTCTTACCATAAGTATTACACCGGACTTACCTGGGGGAACGCCGACGATTATGACCTCTGTATTGACTGTCTGCGCCTTGGGGCTGAAGCCACGGCAGATGTGATGATGGCCTATATCAATGCCTGTAATCATGATGAAAGGAAGTAGGAAATGAAGTATTTGTTGCAGTTTCTCATCATTGTGGCCTTCTCGTTTGTGGGCGAGTTGCTCCATTTTCTGATTCCGTTGCCCATCCCGGCCAGCATCTACGGCATCGTATTGTTGTTCGTGGCCTTGTATGCTCATTGGGTTCAGGTGCGGCAGATCCGCGAAGTCAGTGCGTTTCTCATTGCCATCATGCCGGTGCTGTTCATCCCCTCTGCCGTAGGCTTGGTGACGGCCTGGGAGGTGATACGCCCGAACTTGGTTTCGTATTTGGTCATCACCCTGGTGAGCACGCTGGTCGTCATGGGTGCGGCCGGATGGGCCACTCAGTTGGTATTGCGTCGTCATAAGAAGCAACCGGGAGAAAAGGAGGTGAGGATATGAACGCGCTTTTCGAGTCGTCACTATATTTTGGTGTGTTCATCAGCCTGGCCGCTTATGGCGTGGGCGTTTGGTTGAAGAAGATGACGGGGTGGTCGTTGATGAATCCGCTCTTTGTGGCCATCGTGCTGGTGATAGCCTCCATTTCGTTATTGGGCATCAGTTACGACACCTACAACCGCGGTGCTCATATCATCACTTACTTGCTCACTCCCTCGACCATTTGCTTGGCTGTACCGCTTTATCAGCAGATTGATTTGCTCAAGCACAACAAGCGGGCCGTCGTGGCCGGCGTTGTTTCGGGGGTATTCTCCAGTTTAGTCATCATTTGGGTATTGTCCCTGCTCTTTCGCTTGGACCATACATCTTATGTCACCTTCTTGCCCAAGTCCATCACCACGGCCATAGGCATTGGCGTCACCGAGGAGTTGGGAGGATACGTCTCCATTTCTGTGGCCGTCATCATCATCACAGGTGTTTTGGGCAGCATGATTGCTGAAAAATGGTTGAAATGGTTGCATATCACCGAACCCATTGCCCGTGGTATTGCTCTCGGCTCGGCTTCGCATGCCATCGGAACGGCTAAGGCCATGGAACTGGGACCTGTTGAAGGTTCCATGAGCAGTCTTTCCATCGTCGTCTGTGGTATTTGTACCGTGATTGCCGCTCCCTTCTTTGCCGCTTTACTCTGATTGGCACCGTAAAGCATTCCGCTTATCAGGGGTATGCTCTTGCAAACTTGCAGAAGCGCTTCCCGACGTGCGGCAAGGTTTTGTAACCTTGCAAAAGCATACTCCAGCCGTGCGGCAAGGTTTTGCAACCTTGCAAAAGCGTACTCCAGACGTGCGGCAAGGTTTTGCAACCTTGCAAAAGCATACTCCAGCCGTGCGGCGAGGTTTTGCAACCTTGCAAAAGCGTACTCCAGCCGTGCGGCGAGGTTTTGCAACCTTGCAAAAGTATACTCCAGCCGTGCGGCAAGGTTTTGCAACCTTGCAAAAGCGTACTCCAGACGT
>CALZOH010000171.1 GCA_945827465.1 uncultured Prevotellaceae bacterium | reverse complement strand
GGTTAAAAAGCAGCCGGGAGTGTGGAAGGCCGTAGTGCCCAACAGCCTTTTCGGCGATTTCAACCCCTTTGCCGAGGAACTCAAAGGCGATTGGTTCTGGGGGTAGGGACGCATTCACCACTTGGCAGAGGTATATCTTAACGATGTATCACTCTACGAAGTGGTGTCGCTCGAAAAAGTGCTGAAGCCCGACACCATCCGTTCGTCAGCGTGTCAAGGTGAGGGCAACCGATGCACTTTTGCACTCGCCGCTGATGGGCGGATCGAGTTTTTCTACCTCGATGTGGACGCACGTGATGAGCGGAAATGCCTGTAAGAGCGCTTCGCCCGTTAACCAAGCAGCGTGCTCAAGGAGGTTGCAGGTGGGCAAGAAAGCCTTTTTGACGGTTTCATACACTTTGCCATAATCAACAGTACCATCGAGGTTGTCGTGGATGTATGATTCCGATGCAATGTGGCAATCGAGTTCCAGATTGATGCGGAATTTGCAGCCCACTTTTTTCTCAATAGCGCTTACTCCATGGTAAGCGTAGAAGCAAATGTCGTTAAGACGGATGGATGAAGTGAGAAGTTGCATGGGAATGGGGATGAATTCTTTGATGGGTGAATAGATTTGAAATGTTTGTAAAGGGTGATGAGGGGTTGTAGAGTGTCAGGTGGCGCGTTTGCGCATCATGAGTAACGTGACCGAAACGAAAATGACTGCCATGCCCACGGCCGGGCGCAGGGTGAGGGTTTCGCTCAACACCAGAATTCCCAGCAGTACGGCCGTGAGGGGTTCTAAAGCACCGAAGATGGCCGTAGTGGTGCTGCCCACGGCAGCAATGGCTTGTGAGGTAAAATAGAGTGAGATGATGGTGGGGAACAGTCCGAGCGCCAGGGCATTGGCCCAACCGGTTGTTGAGCGAGGGAAGGTGAGGCCTCCCTGAGCCGCTGTGAGCACCGTGAGCGCCAACAGCCCACTCATCAGAACGTAGAGCGTTACGGTGGAGGGTGCCAAATGTCGTATGGGACCACGGTTGATCCATACCAAATAGATGGCGTATGAGAGCGAAGAAAGCATGACGAGCGTCAAGCCGATGAGGCTGATTATGTGACCATCGTCGCCCAACGACAGCAGCGCAACTCCCGTGAAGGCCAAAAACAGACAGGTCCATGAGCGCGCCGATAATTTTTCGTGGTAGCAGGCAGCCATGATGAGGGCTACCATTACCGGATAGAAGAAGAGCAAAGTGGAGGCGATGCCGGCCGAAAGGTAGCGGTAGGCCTCGAAAAGCAGGATGGAAGAGAGTACCATCAGCAATCCCATGCCGAACAAACGCAGGCCTTCGCCGGCCGTTACCCTTAATTGGTGGCGGTTATGCAGCCATAGCGGTATGCCCATCATCAATACGGCCGTAGCATAACGTAAGAACAAGACCGAAGTGACATCTACGCCCTCACCGTAAAGCGGTATGGCAAAGATAGGATTTGTTCCGTATGACGCTGCGGCTATGGCGGCAAACAGATACCCTTTTAACTTGTGAAACAAGGTCATGATTGATTTTGGCATTGTCGGATTGCGGGTGCAAAGTTACTGAAAACATACAAAAGATATTCTTCTTGCTCCGAACAAACAAAAAGCCCCAACTCGTGGGGCTTTTCTTACAAATACTTATCCTATCAACGGGACGGTTTCCTCTCTACATCCCGTTGAAGGGAACTTGGGGAATGGCTTACCAATTGTCTTCGGCAATGGCGCCCGCATATACGCTCTTGGGTACCAATTCCAGATAATCGATATAAAGTTGTCGCTGCGAATCGTCGAGCACGGACTTCATGCGGAGATAATAGGTCTTCTCGGGTTCCATCTGGGTGGTAATCACGATGCGTCGCATCACCATGTCGTTGTTACGCAGGTTGTTGTTGACAGTAGAGCCTGAAGTGGTTCCGTAATATCTCGGTGCCTTCAGATAACCGTGCATCAGCATGACGCGGTCGTTTTCTTCGTTGGCTTCGGGATCTCTCGGGTCATCGGCAATGAATCCGATGGTGGGAATGGTGGCTGAAACGCGCAGGTCAAGCGGAAGTCCCACGGCTTGAAGGTTGTTCTTGTTCTCTCCGAAGTAGAATTGACACATGCTTCGGCGGTCGGTTACGTTCTGCGTATTGTAACGCAACTGGTAAGTGCCGGCAAACGGAACGGGCGGCAGTTTCAGTATGACGTCATAGTAACCCTGGATGTTGTATTCGTCGCCTTGGAAGTTGCGCCATCCGGCTGAGTAGCCTCCGAGATAGGTCACGTTGGTCTCTGCCGTCCATGTCATGTTTTCGAAGTATCCTCTTGGCATGTTGTATTGGTCGTTGGAGTTCATGATACGACGCAATCCGTTGGTTACCTGCTCGGGTAACAAGGCGCAGACATCGAAGCGTAAGCGCTCATTAAGTACTTTGTTGGGCACGTCCTCGTCATAATAGAGAATATCATCAATCACGTAGTAGTATCCATTCAAAGCATTGTATTCACGACCGCCATTCGACTCCATGATCAGGATTCCCTTACGTGGAACAGTCTTCTCGTAGTAGTTGCTCATGTCATACTCCGACACATAGCGATTGATGCGCTTGCCTTCGGTACGATTGCCCTCCATAATTTTCAGCATTCTGCGACCGGGCCCATAAGTTTCATAATATTCCCAGGCATTGATGCCGAGTGTAGAAGGCACCTTATGGGCAAAACCCTGTTCGTTGAAGTGAATCACCAACTGATTGTAGGTAATAGCTCGGTCGAGAATGTGATAAGATATGAATCGATTAATAGCGTTGTCTTCGTTGGTGGGGTCGTCACTGGTAGCGTCGGGATAGCATTCCTTACACTTCTCGGTGATAACAGCCATAATTTCGTCCCAATTGGCTAAGTCTCCGTTTTCGGCATAAACGAAATCGGGAATATTCCACTTCTCGGCAAATACGCTGTCGGTCTCGCAGAAAACAGTGTATCCCTGATTGCGGTGTTCAGGACAAGGAATTGGGCTATGTTCAGTCGGACAGCCCGGGCCTTCCTCGGGATGGTCTTCTTCGTAGGCTTCGTCACGGAATTTCTCCGTCTTTTTGTCCCAGCCTGTCAATGTCATCAGGTAGCTGAACACTCTTAGGTTGTCGGTATTGGATATCAGCGCTCCGATAGTCTCATTGGAGGGGCTAATAACGCGATTGACGATGTGGACAACTCCGTTTTCAGCCTCAAAATCCGCTGAAATGATGCGAGAACGGGTATTGATGTAGATAGCGAGCTTTCCACCTTCGATGGTATCGAATCTTACGGTTAAAAAACGGTCATTGAAGTTCTGACGCTCCAAAGATCCGACCTGAAAACTCGTTGACAGGAGGGCTTCTTCCTGTTCGCTGTCAACCAAACTGTTGTTGACAATTTCGGCAGCAGTACTGTCGCTCACATCATAGACGGAATAGCCCGTGGTATTGTACACTGAGTCGATAAAAGTCTGTACGGCTTCGTTGGTAGGTGCAAAGCAGGTGTAATTACCACGTGCCGATAACAAGTCAGCCACCGTTGACGATGACTTTTTGCTGAGCTTGACCCTGCTGGTCAGGTACGCAAAGTAGGTGGTTGAGTCGTTGGAATTCAGATAATCGATAATTTGCATTCCGGTGAAGGAATACATGTCCGACTCATCAATTTTGTCTCGGCAGGAAAATAGCAGTCCTGCGTTGAAAGACAAAACCACTCCTAAAATGAGGATTTGTCGGGCAATAGACATAACGCGCTTCATTTCTTAGTATGTTTATTGTTGGTTGTTGTATAATTGATAACGTTAAACTTTAGCCATGGATGTTTTTATTTCTCCTACAGTTTCCGCTTCAAAAGTATATATTTTTTTTGATTCAAACAAATAATCATGCAAAAATACCTATGTAATTCACAATAGTGGTTAATTGGCAGGTGTTCGGGCTGTATCAGAATTTTTATTCCTACCTCTTTATAATATATAATAAGGTATAGGGCGAATGGCAGATGAAGTAATAAAGGTTCATGGGGGGCGATAGATGATGATTTTTTGTTTCTTTGCGTTGGATCGGCTGTAGTTCGGCATGAAAAATGCAAATCCTTCGGCTTTTCATTTTGTCCTGCCCTCTCTTTGCACTATCTTTGCCCGGTGAATAGTAGAAGAATTGGCTATATGAAGAAAAAGTGGTTCCTGATCATTTCGTTGGTCTGCTGCTGGCTGAGTGTTGATGCAATGGCGCAGACGGTGAATGCGGGCAATGCCTTGCGCAGTTATCTGCAGCGAAACGAGCCGGCTTATGCCTGGGAGGTGAAGGATAGTTTGAAGCAAGGGGATGTTTGCATCTATCGAGTAAAACTGACTTCACAAGTTTGGCAACAGATCCCCTGGGTGCACGAATTGGACGTTGTGATTCCCAACCGGGTGCTTCACCGCGAAGCCTTGCTTCATATTACAGGGGGCAGCATTGCCCCTGAGGCATCGGAACCCAACTATAAGAATTGGGACGAACGGATGACGCAGGTCATGGTGCGCATCGCAAGCGAAACCCATGCCATTGCCGCCGTGGTCAGACAAGTGCCACGTCAACCGCTCTACGACGGACGATATGAAGATGAGATCATCTCGTTGACTTTTCATCGCTTCTTGAAGGAAGGAAACTACGAACTTCCCTTGCTCTTCCCCATGGTGAAGAGTGCTGTCAAGGCGATGGATGCAGTAGAAGAACTGGCCGCTTCGCGTGTTGGCTTGAAAAAAGGCAAGATGAAGTTCGTGCTGAATGGAGCTTCTAAGCGAGGTTGGACTACCTGGCTTTGTGGGGCCTCGGATGACAAGCGCATCGTGGCTTTGGCGCCGATGGTGATTGACATTTTGAACATGCCGGTCAACGTGCCTTATCAGGCATCACTCTATGGTGGGTATAGTGAAGAGATCAACGACTACGTGAATCTGGGTCTGACGGGTGCCATCTCAAGTGGCGAAGGTCGAGCCTTGGTAGAAATGGTTGATCCTTATTCCTATCGACGACTGTTGAAGATGCCCAAAATGATATTTATGGGAACGAACGACCCCTATTGGACGGCCGATGCGGTGAAAAATTATATTGATGACATTCCAGGACACAATCAGTTGGTCTACGTGCCCAATGCTGCCCATAATTTAGGGGATGGTGTCATGGCGATGGATGCGCTCGAAGCGTTTTTCATTCAAACATTACAAGGCAAGAAATATGAGGCATTTGATTGCCAGGCCCGTCAGATGGGGCGCAGCGTGGAGCTCAGCGTGCGCACAACGCCCCGTCGCGTGGTAAAAGTGCGTGTGTGGGAGGCCACTTCGGCTACGCGCGACTTTCGCAAGAGTGTTTTTGAGGAGCGGGAGGTCGGTGTACCGTCCGACGGACGCTTGAAAACGTCGGTGCAGTTTCCCGAAGAAGGTTACAAAGCCTTTTACGTGATGGCGGAATACTTTGAACCCTTAATGGGACGCAGTTATCGAGTTTGTTCACGCATGTTTACGGCCGGCCCTCAAGAGTGGTATGACCAACCTTATTGCCCCTAATCAATAACAGAAGAAGATGAAAAAGAATTTATATAGGATGATGCTGTGGGCTTGGCTGTGGATGGCTCTGCCCATCATGGCTGTAGCCCAAGTGATGATGTTTGGCGACACTTCGCGAACGGGTGTGCCTTTTGCAAAAGACCCTCATGTGGTGAACTTCGGTGGTCGCTACCTGCTGTATTTTTCCATTCCTCCCTATAAGGACCAGCCCGGTTCGGGGTGGAACATCGGTATTGCCGAGAGTCGAGACCTCGTGAATTGGTCAAAAGTGGGTGAGATCACTCCGGCCAAAGGGGCCGACTATGAGAAAAAAGGATTATGCGCCCCCGGTGCATTGGTAAGAGACGGGAAAGTGCATCTGTTTTATCAGACTTATGGCAATGGTAAACTGGATGCCATTTGTCACGCCGTGTCGGAAGACGGTCTTCATTTTGAACGGGACGTAACCAATCCGATATTTCGTCCGAGTGGGGCGTGGACATGTGGACGTGCCATTGATGCAGAGGTTTGTGAGTTCAAAGGAAAGTATTATTTGTATTTTGCAACGCGTGATGCCGACTTCAAAATTCAACAGGTGGGTGTGGCAGTAGCTCCTAAGGGCACAGATTTCAGTCGTGGCGAGTGGACACAGGTCGTTGACAGTGCCGTACTGCGTCCGCAACTGCCGTGGGAGAAAAATTGTATTGAAGGGGCCAGTATAGCCGTGCGTGGCAGCAAAATGTATATGTTTTATGCCGGTGCGTACAACAATGAGCCACAACAAATCGGTGTGGCAATGAGTAAGGACGGCATCCATTGGACGCGTTTGTCAGATCAACCTTTCCTTGCCAACGGAGCTCCGGGCTCTTGGAACGAAAGTGAATCGGGTCATCCGCATCTGTTTACTGATTTGGACGGGAAAACATATCTGTTTTTCCAAGGAAATAAGACCAAAGGCAAGGATTGGTATCTGTCGCAGCGGCAGGTGATATGGAAAAAAGGTCGTCCGAAATTCAAGGATGAGTGATGAGAAGGGCTTTCTTTCGTCTGATTATTTCGTCAAAATGGCCGTTGAGAGCGTAAAAAATGAGTCAGAAAAGAACTAAATTCGATTTTATGCAAAAAAAAGGAACAAATAACTTGGAGATTCTATCAAATGTGACTACATTTGCAATCTCTAAGGCAACTATTATATCATATTCAATCATGTTGAAAAGATAGTTTGAGGTTCGTTTGTGTCGTGCTTTGCAGTGATTGCAAGGTGCGAACTAAAATTGCTTTTTTAAATAAAAGTATGGGACGTGTCTGAAATATGACACGTTCTTTGCGTTTATAGGTATAGGTGACTTTTTGGCCATCGTTCAGACAATACGGTTTTG
>CALZOH010000170.1 GCA_945827465.1 uncultured Prevotellaceae bacterium | reverse complement strand
ATATATACATATCGCTAACGATTGGTGGGGGATGACGCGGATGTTTCTGTGGAAATCGCGTGGCGGTTTGGTTTTCATGTTGTAACTTTGCCTGCAAAACGGTGTTGACAGATGGGGGTCAACGGGGTAACTGCCTCGGACGGGATATGACGACCCCGGGTCGGCACTGATGAAATGCTAAATTTGAACCATCATGAATTACGGATATGTGAAAGTGGCGGCCGCCATACCGGCTGTGAAGGTGGCCAACTGCGAATACAACGTCGAACAGATTCTGACGCAGGTCTATGCGGCTTGTGAACAGGGTGTGGAGGTGGTCTGCTTCCCTGAATTGGCGGTGACAGCCTACACGTGTCAGGACCTTTTCTTCCAGGAAACCTTGCTGGAAGCCTCCGAACTGGCTTATATGAAGCTGTTGGAGGCTACACGTCAGCTCAATATCATTACGGTGGTGGGCGTTCCGGTGCAACACCGGGGTGCTCTCTACAACTGCGCCGCCGTTGCTTTCAAAGGACGACTCCTCGGACTGGTACCCAAGAGCTACTTGCCCAACTATCAGGAGTTCTACGAAAAGCGATGGTTCGCTTCGGGCCTCGACCTGCCCAACATGCCGGTCTATTTTGCCGGACATACTACGACGATCGGACGTCGTCAGCTCTTCAGCACGGGCACTTACACCTTCGGTGTGGAGATCTGCGAAGATCTTTGGGCCACGATACCTCCCAGCAGCGACCTCGCTCTGCAAGGTGCGGAACTGGTGTTGAACCTGAGCGCCGACAACGACGGCATCGGCAAGCATGAGTACCTGAAGAGTCTGGTGTCGCAGCAGAGCGCACGGTGCCTGTGCGGCTACGTGTACGCGGGCTGCGGCTTCGGTGAGAGCACGCAAGACATCGTGTTCAGCGGCAAAGGCTTCATTTACGAGGAAGGTCAGCTCTTGTGCGAGGCCCGTCGCTTCGACTTAGAGCCTCAGTTGCTGGTGAGCGAAATCGATATGGAACGCCTGCGACACGAACGTCGGATGAACACCACCTTCGCCACGGCTGCGGCGAGGGCAGCCACGGAGGGAGGATACACCCTCACGGAGTGCAACCTGATTGCCGACCCAAGCAAGTTTACGCTGACGCGCTCCATCAACCCCCACCCCTTCGTGCCGCAAGGGCGGGAGCTCGACGAACGATGCGAGGAAATCTTTAACATTCAGGTCGAAGGACTGGCGAAGAGAATGGTTCACACGGGTGCCGAGACTGTAGTGGTGGGCATCAGCGGTGGTTTGGACTCGACGCTGGCCCTGTTGGTGTGTGCCCGAACCTTTGACCGGCTCGGACTCAACCGCAAAGGCATCGTGGGCATCACGATGCCGGGCTTTGGCACGTCTGACCGCACCTACGTCAACGCCGTCAACCTGATGAACTCACTGGGAATCTTCATCCGCGAGATCTCGATAGCCCCTGCCTGCGACCAGCACTTCAAGGATTTGAACATCGACAAGCGTTGTCACGACGTTACGTACGAAAACAGTCAGGCTCGCGAGCGCACGCAGATCCTCATGGATGCCGCCAATCAGGTCAATGGCCTGGTGGTGGGCACGGGCGACCTGAGCGAGTTGGCCTTGGGTTGGGCTACGTACAACGGTGATCACATGAGCATGTACGGTGTCAATGCCTCGGTACCGAAGACGTTGGTGAAGCACCTGGTGGCGTGGACGGCTCACAACATGGACGACAAGAACTGTGCCATCACGTTGATGGACATTGTCGACACTCCGATCAGTCCCGAACTCATTCCCACCGACGAGGAGGGAGGCATCGCGCAACGCACCGAAGACCTGGTAGGGCCTTATGAACTGCACGACTTCTTCCTGTACAACTTCCTGCGCTTCGGATACACCCCCGAGAAGCTCTATTTCATGGCTTGCCGGGCCTTTGGCGAGGCTTATCCGCCGGGCGTCATCCGTCACTGGTTGCGTGAGTTCCATCGGCGGTTCTTCCAACAACAGTTTAAGCGCAGCTGTCTTCCCGACGGACCGAAGGTGGGCAGCTGTTCACTGAGCCCGCGCGGCGACTGGCGCATGGCCAGCGACACCGACGCGGGAGCCTGGATGAGCCGTTGCGACCAACTCCCGACATAACTCCGGAAAGATGAAACAGCTCTTCCTGCTTCTTTCAGTCCTGCTGATGACCTGCACTCCCCTCGCCGCCCGCACGACGGGCGAGTTGCTGGCCCGTACCATGGTAGCCAACGAGGGCCGCGTGGTGATGGGCGACAGCACGCTGGTGTCGGTCTACCTCTATTCAGACCGTCCCATCCACAGTTACCGGCTCGACGACCGCCGCCTGAAGGTAAAGGGAGGCCGCCTGCGCTGCATCTATCGCGGCGACAGCCGTCGCCAGAGCCTCACACGCCTCAACGGCAAACCCTATTATGCCTTGGTATGCGCCCAATACGTGCTCACCCCCTCCAAGAAGGGACGGACCACGCTTCCTGCCTGGGCCGTCAAGGCCGAGTTGATTGAAGAAACCGCCACGACCCAACGCCGCATCGACCCCTTCTTCGGTCCTTTCGACAGCTGGTTCACCCCGACGGAGCGCAAACTGGTAAAGGGCAAGACCCGCACCAAGGCCGTCACCGTAGAAGTGAACGAAGCCCCACGCAAAACCATCCGTCAACTCAAAAGCAGCGGAAAAAACATCATATAGAACATTTCGTTAAAACTCATTATCACATGTCCTCTCCAACCTATCACGAAGTCTGCCTGACCGTTACCCCGGCCTTGACGGCAGCCGCCATGGGCTCGGGCGACCTCAACGTACTGGCCACTCCGGCCCTCGTTGCCCTCATGGAAAAAGCTGCCATGACAGCAGCAGCGCGCAACCTGCCCCCGAGCGACACCACCGTGGGCGCCTACATCAGCACCTCCCACCTGAAACCCACCGCCGTAGGCCATACCGTGCGCGCACGCGCCACCATCACGGCCGTGGAGAACCGGAAGATCACCTTTCACGTGGCTGCTTACGAAGGCGACGAGCTCGTCGGCGAAGGCGAGCACGTGAGGTATGTTGTCAATCGGGAGCGGTTCCTGAGCAAGCTCTGACTCAGTCGCGGCGCAACCAGAGTTCCTCCACCGGCAGGCGGGGGCTGTCGCGGCGCACGTAGCCCTCGACAGGGTAGCCAATCGGTATCAACGCCACCGGTTCGACCCCTTCGGGCAGGCTGAACGAGCGTCGGCAGAGGTCCGCGTCGAAGTTACACACCCAGCAAGTACCCAAGCCGCGCTCGGCAGCAGCCAGGCACAGGTGTTCAACGGCAATAGCCACGTCGATGTCGCCATGATCCTTGCCGTCGCTCTTGCGATGCCACGAACGCGAATGGTCGCAACACACGACGAGGCAATCCCTGACCGTGCGGAACCAGGGGTTGACATAACACCGACACAGCGCCGAAAGGCCCTCTTCGTCCGTCACACGCAGCAGGCGCCAGGGCTGGAAATTGACCGCCGAGGGAGCCTGGCGCAAACATTCGAGCAGATAGGCAAAATCAGAGTCACTCACGGGCTTGTCGCTGAAGTCGCGCACCGAACAACGACGCCGACACAAATCCAAAAAACTTTCCATACGTTCTATATATATTATTGAATGATGCTGACAAAAGTAAAAAAATAAATCTAACTTTGCAGGCAATATTCAGCAGAAAGAATGAGCGACGGACATTTCAATCGTAGCCTCCTGCCGCGCACAGACTATCAGAGCGGCGTGAGAGCCGGACGCGCAGCGGCACAACGCTTGGCCGAAGAAGTTCTGGCCCGGTTGCTGGCCCAACACGAGGCCGACCTGCCTCCGACCAAGGCGGCACAGTTGCTCGACGACTTTCGGATGCAACTGAAACAAGGTCTCTACTAAGTAAAACATCACTAATCAGCCAGATAATGAAACTATATTTTTTGACAATGCTCCTCGGCATGGGCCTGCTCTTACCGGTTCATGCACAGATCGAGGCTGTAACGCCGGCCCAACAAGAAGAAAGCAGTCTGTTGGGAGGCCTGTTTAAGAAGAAAAAGAAGAAGACCGCCGCTCCGGCTGCCCAGCAACAGCCCCAGGAGGTGAAAGGTCCGACCCATCCCGACATTCAAGAGGTGGTGTGCAACAAAGAAAGCATGCTGCAGATCACCAAGGACAAGGACAATTGGTTCTTTACCCTGCCCGACTCCTTGCTCGGACGACTGATGTTGGCCGTAACCCGCTACGTACAAACCCCTGCGGGCATGAATACCTACGGTGGTGAGGAAGTGAGGGAACAGACCGTTTACTTTGAACTGACCCCGAACGGCCGCAATCTGCTGCTGAAGTCGGACATCCTGTACAATCATGCCGACACACTCGACGCCATCGCCAAGTCGGTCAACAACAGTTCGGCCAATCCCATCCTTCATATCTTCAAACTCGAGCCGGGTGCACCCAAAGGACACTATAAAATCAATGTCAACGCCCTGTTGCTCTCCGACAACTCCTTCTCGCTCGACCGCTATTCAAAGTTGGAAACAGGCGCAGGCATGATGCTCGGACCCAATTCGTACATCGAAAGCGTACACAGCTACCCCATCAACACCGAGGTCCGCACCGTACGCACCTACGTGGCAGGTTCTGCGAGCCTGCCCGGAAGCCATGTCACCGGCAACGTGACCGTGAAACTCAACACGTCGTTCGTGCTCCTACCCAAAGAACCCATGCGGGCGCGCCTCTTCGACCCCAGAGTGGGATACTTCACCAATGGCTATAACGAGTTCAGCGACCATGAGCAAAAGGTGAACTTCAAGAGATTCATCACCCGGTGGCGTCTCGAACCCAAAGACGAGGACATCGAGAAGATGAAGAGAGGAGAACTGGTGGAACCCAAGAAACAAATCGTTTACTACATCGACCCTGCCACCCCCAAGCAGTGGGTGCCCTACCTCATTGCAGGCGTGAACGACTGGAACAAAGCCTTTGAACAGGCCGGTTTCAAGAACGCCATCGTGGGTAAAGAGTGGCCTGACTCAGCCAAAGACATGAGTACGGAAGACGCACGCTTCTCGGTGATTCGCTATTTAGCCTCTGACATTGCCAATGCTTACGGTCCTAATGTTCATGACCCCCGAAGCGGAGAGATTATCGAGAGCCATATCGGATGGTACCACAACGTCATGACCCTCGTACACGACTGGTACATGATTCAAGCAGCCAATGTAGACCCCAAAGCACGTACCGCCAAGTTTGATGAGGAACTGATGGGACAGCTGATACGCTTTGTAAGTTCTCACGAAGTAGGTCATACCTTGGGATTACGCCACAATTTCGGTTCGAGCAGCACCGTACCGGTAGAGAAACTGCGCGACAAAGCCTGGGTTTCGGCCCATGGTCACACCCCATCCATCATGGACTACGCCCGTTTCAACTACGTGGCACAGCCTGAAGACGGCATGACGGAACACGAACTCTTCCCCCGCATCAACGACTACGATAAGTGGGCCATTCAATGGGGCTATATGCCCATGCTGGACGCCACCGATTCAGAGAGCGACAGATATTTGTTGAGCAAAATCACCGTCGACAGCCTCCGTGCCAACCGACGTTTGTGGTGGGGCGACGGTGAAGGCTACCGCCTCGACCCCCGCCGCCAGACCGAAGACCTGAGCGACGACGCCGTTCGAGCCAGTGAATACGGTATCAAGAACCTCAAAGCAGAGGTTTTGCACCTGCAGGAATGGAATTACTGGGGCAACGACATCAACGAAGAGAATCTCAACAACGTCTACTATGCCTTGGTGGGACAACTTTATCGCTATTGCGGCCACGTAGCCAAGTACGTATCGGGTACGTACGCCGAGACACCCGGTCCGGACGAGGCCGGAGCACGCTATGCCGAGACACCTCGCGAGAAGGCCAAGAGCGTACTGCCCTTCTTCGACCGTGAAGTGTTCCACGCCCCGACGTGGCTCGTAGAGGTTCCATACATGAACCGCCTGACCAAAGACCCCGAAAGCATTCTGCGCGGCGTAGGTCAGTACGTGCTCAACCTCCTGACCAACTACGACAACCTGAAGAAGCTCAACCCGAACTATCCGATTGAGGAGTTCCTGCCCGAGCTCACCGAGATGATCTTCACCGAACTGAAGACGACGGAACCCGTGAGCAGCTATCGCCGCTCTCTGCAGCGCAAGCTCGTCAACAACCTGGCCATCAACTTCGCTACGAACAAGACCAGCGACCCGAGTGACCACGTGGCTATCCTCCTGATGACGCTGAAAGATCTCCAGAAACGTTGCAAGGCTGCCGCCGACAAGCAGAAGGACACCATCACCAAGGCCCATTACTTAGGTCTGGTTGACCTCATCGACCGCACCACGGCCGTCGAAACAGGTTCAGCCGCCAGCGGATACAGCACCAGTTTGCACGACATGTTGACCGAACAGGACGAATGCTTACCCATCCCCGACGTAACCATCCCCTGTTCATGCGGCGAGAAGCATTAATCGCCTCCTGATACCGCGCCGCCCCACCCCGAGTGAGCGACGCCATCCCCCCAAGTCCGGGCCATCCCCATGGCCCGGATTTTGTTTTTAGGGAAAGCCCAAAGCGAAATCACCCCGTTTCACCATCGTTATATCAATGAATTCATCGAACAGGTGTAGGGGCGTATCGCATACGCCCTTCATGGCAGGGAAAATGCACGTTCAACGACCATCGTGTTGTCATCGATTAAATGGTAAATATGTAGGGGCGTATCGCATACGCCCTCCATGGCGGGGATGTTGCACATTCAACGATGGTATCATGTTGGGCGATATCATTCCGTTTTCGCCCACATCAGGGCGTATGCGATACGCCCCTACACTTGTTCGATTATTGTCGCGGCTGAATACAATTAATCATTACACTTGTTCGATTGAT
>CALZOH010000169.1 GCA_945827465.1 uncultured Prevotellaceae bacterium | reverse complement strand
TTGGGAAATTGAGGCACTTTGTCAGCATAGCAAAACGTCTACTTTGACCAATTGAGGCATTTTGTTAGCATAGCAAAACGACTATTGGTTGAAATTGTGCCATTTCGCGAGGAGGAACGAAGTCTGGCAAACGCGTTTGAGAGCTTGTTCAACCACGGATGATCATTCCGTTCAGTTGGTTAGAGGCTTTTATTTTTGGGGGTAGATTTCCGGTTGAAAAGTCAGCCCCTGGAATCTGGCGAAAAATGTCTCGCGGCAAATTGAAAGAGGGATTGAGCGGTTTTTAGTTTCATCCCTTTGCACAGTTAATTTGGGGTTTGTGCTATTTTGAAATCTTTCATATTCTTACCCTTACAAATCGATCAAAATGTAAGGTCTGTTCGGCAAAAAACTATAAATTTGCAAATGACAACTAACAAATATTCCAATGGAAGACCATATAAAAGCAATTGCACAACGTCTGGCGGGCCTTCGCGAAGTGATGCAACTGAGCATTGAAGACTTCGCCGAAAAATGTCAAATTGATGCCGAAACGTATCGCAAGGTAGAGAGCGGAGAGAATGATATTTCCGTGACGATGTTGCAAAAGATTGCCCGTGAGCACCACATTTCACTGGATGAATTGCTCTTTGGCACCGAACCTCGAACGAATAAATATTTTGTAACGCGTAGTGGCCGTGGCTTTGCTATTGAAAGAGTCAAGGCATATCGCTATCAATCGTTGGCCGCAGGCTTTAAAGGTCGTGTGATGACGCCTCTGCTGGTGTCGGTAGACCCTAATGACCGCCCCATTACCCTTAACCAACACGATGGACAGGAGTTTGACGCCGTGGTAAGTGGCGAATTGCTCATCCATATCGATGGCCACGAAGTGGTGCTTCGCGAAGGCGACACCATTTACTTCGATGCACGCTTGAAGCACGGCATGAAGGCACTCAATCAACAACCGGCCAAATTCTTGGCTATTATCATTTAATCCCTTCAGCTGAAAATATACCATGATAGAAAGATTCCTTTCACAAACTCAATTCAAATCTCAACAAGACTTTAAAGAACATCTTCATATTCAGGTTCCCCACAACTTCAACTTTGCCTACGATGTGATGGATGAGTGGGCTCGCATTGCTCCTGATCGCAATGCCTTGCTTTGGACCAACGATGCCGGCGAATGTAGGCAGTTTACCTTCGGCGACTTAAAGGAATATACCGACCGAACGGCCTCTTATTTCCGCTCGTTAGGCATTGGTAAGGACGATAAAGTGATGCTCATCCTCAAACGAAGGTATGAATTTTGGTTTTCGATACTTGCCCTTCACAAGTTAGGGGCTGTTTGCATCCCGGCCACCCATCTGCTTACCGACCAAGACATTGTTTACCGCTGTCATCGGGCTTCGATCAAGGTCATAGTCTGTGTAGGCGAAGAAAGTGTGACTGACCACGTGCTGAAAGCTATGCCCAACTGTCCTACGGTGACTCATCTGATCTCGGTAGGTCCTTTGCAGCCCGAGGGATTCCTTGACTTTCAGACCGGAATCAGTGCTGCCGCACCATTTGAGCGTCCCGCCTTCGTCAATGCCAATGAAGACTCGTCATTGCTCTATTTCACCAGCGGCACATCGGGTGAACCCAAGATGGTGATGCACGATTATACCTATCCCTTAGGTCATATCGTGACGGGAGCTATCTGGCACAACCTCCACGAGGGTAGCTTGCACCTGACCATTGCCGACACGGGGTGGGGCAAGGCTGTCTGGGGAAAATTATATGGCCAATGGATTGCCGGTGCCAACATCTTCGTGTATGATCATAAGAAGTTTACACCGGCTGACATCCTCCACATGATTGAGCGTCACCGAGTGACTTCGTTGTGTGCACCTCCCACCGTATTCCGCTTTCTCATCCACGAAGATTTGTCGAAGTACGACCTGTCATCACTGGAGTATTGCACCATTGCAGGCGAAGCCCTCAACCCATCAGTCTATCATGAGTTCAAAAAACTCACCGGTTTGCGCTTAATGGAAGGTTTCGGACAAACCGAAACCACTCTTACCATCGGAACATTCCCTTGGATGACGCCAAAACCCGGTAGTATGGGCGTACCGAACCCTCAATACGATGTGGATCTTATTGATGAGAACGGAAGAAGCGTTGAAGCCGGCGAGCAAGGCCAGGTTGTAGTTCGTACTGACCATGGCAAGCCGCTCGGACTCTTTAAAGAGTACTATTTAGACCCTGAACTGACGCGCGAAGCCTGGCACGACAACATATATTACACTGGCGACATCGCTTGGAGGGACGAAGACGGCTACTTTTGGTATGTGGGCCGCGCCGACGATGTTATTAAGAGCTCGGGTTACCGCATCGGTCCGTTTGAAGTGGAAAGTGCCGTGATGACTTACCCTGGAGTGGTGGAATGTGCCATCACTGGCGTGCCTGATCCCATTCGCGGTCAGGTGGTAAAAGCTACTATCGTACTTTCAAAGGCTTGCAAAGACCAGGCAGGCGATGAACTGGCACGTAAGATACAAGATCACGTGAAGCAAGTTACTGCTCCCTACAAATATCCACGTGTCATTGAGTTTGTAGACGAACTTCCCAAGACCATCAGCGGTAAAATACGCCGTGTAGCCATTCGTGGCGAAAAAGAGGCCACTGACTGATAAAAATTAGAGTCATTCCGCCCTCAGTTTGCCGTTCCTTGGCCAACGGCAGGCCCGTCAGCCCCGTCGGCAATAGTTCCGGCGGGGCTGATAGGAAAAAGTAGGGCCTTGACACCCTTAAAACCATTTTTTTTGGTTAAGTTTGCGCTAAAGTTTATCAAAAGATGTATTCCACCCAAGAAGGTCCCGTCGACTGTGAACTGATCAGCGTCAGTCCGCATACGGATGAACGCGGTTCGCTGTGTTTTGCCGAAGGAGAGAAAGAGATTCCCTTCAGCATTGAGCGTCTGTTTTGGATCTACGACGTGCAGCCCGGCGCTGAGCGGGGCGGACATGCTCATCGGGAGTGTTCCGAAGCTGTGTTTGCCGTGCAGGGCGGCTTCGATATATACGTTGACGATGGGCGCTTTCATCATACTTATACCATCGAAGCTCCCAATCAGGGTATAGTGGTGAAGGCCGGAGTGTGGTGTGTATTGCGCAATTTCAGACCAGGCACTGTGTGTGTGGTGGCAGCTTCTGCTCCTTACGACGAGACGGGTTACGTAAACGACTATGACACTTTTTTAAAACAGGTCAGATGCAAGTAATCAGATACGAAGCGGCTCTCCGGTCCGTGTGGGACGATGCAGTGACAGCCTCAGGCAATGCCACCTTCTTGTTTTATCGTGACTACATGGAATATCATCGTGACCGTTTTGAAGATGCCTCTCTGCTGTTCTTTGTAAAAGGAAAATGCCTCGGACTGCTGCCTGCCAGTCTGCATGGACGGCAAGTACGCTCGCATGGAGGCCTTACCTATGGCGGATTACTGAAATCACCCCAAGTAGGATACACGCTCACGGCGGCCATGCTCGATGCTGCGGCTGAATATTACACTCGTGAATTGGCGGCAGAGAGCCTGCTCTATAAACCCCTACCTTATATATATATGGCCTATCCGGCCCAGGAAGATTTATACTGGCTCTTCAGCCGGCAAGCCACGCTTGTGAGCCGTGGACTCTCTGCCACCATCGACTTAGACCATCCTCTGCCGCTATCGAAACTTCGCCGGCGCAAAACGGCCAAAGCTCTGCGCAGTGGTGTGGCTGTGAGGCGTGGACAAGGCGATGACGATTGGCGACTTTTCTGGGATATCTTGACCGAAGTGCTCGCCACCCGTCACGGATGCTCTCCCGTGCACAGCCTCAGCGAAATACGGGTATTGAAGAATGCCTTTCCCGAGCGTATCAGTCTGCACTTGGCTTGTGTGGACCATCGGCCGGTGGCCGGCTGCGTGGGTTATGATACGGGTAGGGTGATGCACGTGCAATACATAGCCGCTAACGCAGAGGGACGCAACTGCGGTGCCCTCGACAGTCTGTTTGAACAGTTCATCGAGGAATGCCGCCACGAAGGGAAAGTCTTCCTGGACTTCGGTATCTCGACGGAGCGCAACGGGGAGTGGCTCAACGAAGGCTTGCAGTTTCAGAAAGAAGGACTGGGAGGCCGTGCCACTTGTTATGACCAATACCTGCTAAATTGGAAGTGATGGACATCAAGTATTTAAACCTTCAGAAAATCACCGAAAGCTTCCAACCCGAGTTGGATGAAGCCTTGCAGCGTGTGGTGAGAAAGGGCTGGTTCCTGGGTGGCGACGAAACGCGTGCTTTTGAGGCCGAGTTTGCCGCATTTTGCGGTTCAGACCACTGTCTGGGCGTGGCCAACGGACTGGATGCCCTCTACCTGGCATTGCGAAGCCTGAAATATTTAGAGGGATGGGCCGACGGCGACGAAGTGATCGTGCCTGCTTATACTTTTATAGCCTCGGTCGAAGCCGTGAGCCGTGCCCAACTGATGCCCATCCTCTGCGACGTAAGAGAAGATGACTTCCTCATCGACTGCGACCGCTTGGAATCGCTCATCACCCCCCGCACGCGCGCCATCATGCCTGTTCACCTCTTCGGAAAGGTGGCCGACATGGAACGAATCACTGCGCTGGCCGGGCGAAATGGTTTGCGTGTAGTAGAAGACTGTGCCCAGGCTCACGGAGCCTTTGATGCTCGCGGAAGAAGGGCCGGAGCAAGCGGCGATGTGGCTGCCTTCAGCTTTTATCCGGGTAAAAACCTCGGCGCATTGGGCGATGGAGGAGCATTGGTGACTCGAAGAAAGGATGTGATCGATTATGCCCGCATGATGGCCAACTACGGCATGAGCGTGAAGTATGTGCACGACGTGGAAGGCATCAACAGCCGCCTCGATGAGTTGCAGGCCGCCGCCTTGCGGGTCAAGCTGAGAAGGCTGGACGCCGACAACAGCCGCCGGCAGGAGCTGGCCCGTCTCTACGAGACGGAAATCAGCAACGAGCGGGTAGTGCTGCCCACGCGTCAAGACCCATTAGGCGTCAGGAGCGTTTACCACATTTTCCCGGTACTTTGCGCCGAGCGTGAACAACTGCAGCGCCACCTGGCGGAGGGCGGAGTGCAGACACAAATACATTACCCCATTCCGCCGCACAAACAAGCCACCTTTGCAGCACTCAACCGGCTCACATTTGAGGTGGCCGAACGGCTGGCGCACGAGCAGCTGAGCCTGCCGCTGAACCCCTCCATGAACGAGGAAGAAGTAAAATATATTATTCAACTTATTAACACTTTTGTATGTTAACCCTTGACATTTTAATCTGCACCCTCAACACCCGTATTGTCAGGATTCCCGACTTGTTGATGCCCGAGAAAAAAGGTGTGAACTACATCGTTTCGTTCCAATATACCAAGGACGACTATCTAAAGATGATTCCCGAAAGTCTGGAGCAACGTTCCGACGTGATGTTGGTGAAGTTGCGCGGCGAAGGACTCTCGGCCAACCGCAATTATGCCCTTTCGCATGCGACGGCAGACTTAGTTTATCTGATAGATGACGATACCCGCTTTCTGCCAGACACTGTTGATACCATTTTGGAAACTTTCGAGAAAGACGAAAAGCTTGATATTGCCGTATTCAAGACTCAAAGTTACGCCGGAAAGGATGTTAGGCAATACGAATCGTCTGCGCGCGTGCTGGACAGCTTCTCCGACTTCTTGTATGTGCTGACAGACGACATGGTGTGTCGTCGCGCTCGCATGGTAGACTACGGATTGTGGTTTGATGCCCGTTTCGGGCTGGGATCACATTACCTGAGCTGTTATGAGGTGCAGATTTTGCTGGCAGACGCCCACCAACACCATTTTTACATCAAATACTTCCCTCAACCCATCATTCAGACCTCGGCGATATTCCTTCCCCGACTGATCTTTGTGGATGCCAAGGTGCAAAGATCCTTCGGTGCCCTGTTGTATTACTATTACGGCAACATGGCCTTCTTAAAAGCCTTCGGATTTGCCTTTCATGCCATGCGGCGAAAGATGGCCCACTTCATACCCCTCTTTAAACACTTTATGGAAGGCATCTTCTACCTTCGGGGAACTCGTAATCGCGACATGGCATGACGCTTGAAGTATTGATATGCACCTTCAACGAACGCGTGAAGAATGTGGGACAAGTGTTTCTGCCCCAACGCGCTGACGTGAGTTATTTGGTGGCTTATCAATACGACCGCGACGAACTGGCCGGACTGGCCCATGAGGTGGTAGAGAAGCGCAGCGACGTCAGAGTAGTGTGCACACGCGGCAGAGGACTCTCGGCCAATCGCAACAGAGCCTTGCAGGAGGCGAGGGGAGACTTGCTGCTCATTGCCGACGACGACGTGAGATATGAACCCCTCTTTTTTGATCGCATTCTGCTGCGTTTTGCCGCGGAGCAGGCTCCCGACATAGCCTGTTATCAGGCTGAATGCCCCGACGGTCGACTGCTGAAACCCTATGCTTACCATTCTTTTGACTATCGGGAACAACCGCGTGGCACTTACTTCTCGTCCGTTGAAATTGTGATGAAGCGGAGCGAACGGCTGCCCCGTTTCGACGAAAGGTTTGGACTGGGAAGCGACTTTTTGGAAGGTGGCGAAGAAGAAGTATTCCTTTTTGAAGCTGCGCAGAGGGGTCTCACCATCAGATATTATCCGGAGGTCATCGTGGTGACCGATCCTGCTACTACGGGGAGTCGGCTGCTCACCTCGAAGGCCCTGCAACGCACCAAAGGAGCCGTCCTGTGCAGGATGCATGGACCGATAGGAGCCTGGATGAGGTGTCTAAAGTATGTGGCGACCCAAAGCAGTCGTCCCTTTTCGTTGAACCTGCTGTTGGAGATGACACGCGGTATCAAATATGTGATGAAATGAAGCGGGTTAGCATTATTATACCTTATTATAATAGAGAACGACTGCTGGAACGCACCCTGCGGTCGGTGAAAAGACAAACCTATCGGCCCGTAGAGATCATTTTGGTGGACAATGCCTCTACAGA
>CALZOH010000168.1 GCA_945827465.1 uncultured Prevotellaceae bacterium | reverse complement strand
CTGGTGTAAAATTACTCTTGCTCTACTCTTGTCTGGAGTGCGCCGGTGTAAAATTACACTTGCTCTTCTCCTGTCAAGAGTGAGCCTGGTGTAAAATTACTCTCACTCTACTCCTGCCGGGAGTAAGTTGGTATCAAGGCGCAGTGGGGCAAATTTGAGAAGCGTTTTGGACAACAACACCCTATTTTCAGAACATAATTTTGTACGTGAAAGTTAATATCGGTACCTTTGTACACGCAAAAAGTACTCGATAATATAATTTTCATATATAAACCGATGATCCCATTTATTACCCCCTCTTGTAAACATCATCCCAAGATGATGAATAGCATTAAATTTATTGTGATATTCCTTTTATTAGGAATGATTGTTTCTCCCGGACTTGCAAAGTCCATTACAAAGACTTATAGCGCACGGGAGATTCATCAAGCCATCAGCGGAAACTTTCAAATGAGCGAAGGTGATTTCTTTGACTATCTCCCTACAGGCATTCTCGAAGAAGACCCTTTCCTGCCTTTCTGTTTTGTAGGTTACGTTTATGCTACTTACAACTAGGAAAGCCCACCGGAATATTCATCCAAAACGGAAAGAAGTACATCCAACCATAAAGAAGGTACCTTTCTGGTGGCTGCCAATAGCAGTAGATAAAACCTCAATCGGTCATTAGGAATAGTATCCATACTATTTTCTAATGACCGATTTCAGTTATTCATCCAACAGTTGGATGAACCGTATTCCTTACTGACCGCGAAGGCACAACAAGCCGAAGCGACACAAGCGACAGGAGGTGGCATCCTGCGCATAACAGAACGACGAAGTACGCATCTGGCGGATTTCAGCCTCCAAATGTTCTCGAAAGTGGGCCAGTAATTCCTCAGGAGCTGGTTCGCCCTCCTGATAACGGTCGTCCTTGAAGGATACATACGGACTGAAGTCTTCTGCTCCCACCTTCTGAGTATAGTATAATGCGGGTTCGGGCAGCTTGCCATACTGCAACTGATACATCAAACGGTAATAGAAGGTTTGAAGCACATAACCCTTGTTATGGTCGTGGAATAGTTTTTCAAAGCCGTTGGCCCTCATCTTCTCCTTGTCATAACTACCAGTTTTATAGTCCACGATGCGATAGACCCGTTTGCCATCCTTTTGAGTTACGTCTATGCGGTCAATTTTACCGTTGATTTCCGTCAGGCTGTCCAGACGCACACGCAGACATTCCTCGGCCTTGACAAATGTCAGGCCCTCGGGAGAGGCGGCCAAGGAGGCATCGTAACGCAAGAACCGTTGCAGGTACCCTTTAATGACTTCCGACTCGGCCTCATGCTCTTCCACGGTATAGAGTTGTCGGCCTTCACGCGCCTGGCTCAACGACGGATTGAGTCGGGCGTCTTCTTCGCTGACATCCTGAAAAGCTTTCACCACAAACTCCGACAGCCTTACCACATTGTCGGCCAGGGAACGCAAGGCAGTGGCATCGAGTTTCACGGCTTCATCACGAGTTCGGAAGGATTCATAAATCAGTTCGGCGGCACGGTGGAAGATGCTGCCGAAGGTATTGGCCGGGAGGATGTCGTCCAAGTGGGGCAAATCTTTGATGCGAAGCAAATGGCTGAAGAAGTATTTCATGGGACAGTCCAGATATTGTTCAAGAGCCGAAACCGAAAGGTTCAGCGGACGCGTTTCCATCAGTCTGCGAGCATCTTCTTCGCTGACTTCCTCGGGCAAATAGTTGGGCACACTACTCTTGAAGTTCAGTTGGGTGAAGCGTACGGGTATCCGGGTTTCGATAAGGATGCGCAACATGAAGCGTGACATCTCTCCACACCGGCGTTCACCATCGGTCGAGGCATTGTAGACCAGCGAAACGCGCTTGGTTCGCTGCAAGAGCCTGAAGAAATTGTAGGCATACACATCACTGCGTTCATCGCCCGTCATGATGTGGTAATACTTGCGCAAGTCGTAGGGTATGAAACTTCGGTCGGCAGTCTTCTTGGGCACGATGCCTTCACCCACCGAAAGCATCAGCAGGTGGTCGAAGTCAAGATTACGCGTTTCGAGCATACCCATCACCTGCAAGCCCGATGCCGGTTCGCCGTGGAAGGGTATCGACAGAGTACCCAACACCTGACGCAACAGTCCTTGCAGGGTGCGCAGGGATACCTGAAGAACGCCGTCGCTGACATAGAGCAGGAAGCGGTTGACCGTTGTATAACATTGAAAGTAGGATTCGGCCGTCAGTTGTCCCAGCCAAGTCTGCTCACTCTGTTGTTCCATTTCGCTGCGGGCCTTGTTGCGCAACTGCTCCGAAAGTCCTTTCAGCACGTCCTCATTGCTCATCTCGCCCCGAGCAGCCTTTTCGAGATAACGATTCAAACATTCGGTCACAAAGGCATAGGCCAGGGTGTGAGTCATGGGGAAGCCTTTGGTGATGTTCACCTCCTTCACATTCTCCGGCAGTCCGTGAACCATCGGCTGCAAGAGCAGTTCGTCACAAAGCACCACGGCCGTTCGCTTCTCTTCAGCGGTCAGGTTGCGTTTGAGCCAGTCAGTGGCAAAGGCAGCCTGCGCCGTGTCTGACGGAGCGGCCACATATTCCACCTCGGTGAGATGGGCCAAATGGTCGAACAAGTTTTCAGGCAACTCATTGGGGAACTGCCGAAGGTTGCGCTTCATGGTCTCACCAAAAGAGAAACGCGAACCGGGCTCCACATACATCTTGTCGTAATCCCAATAAAACAATGCTTTCTCCTCTTGCTGCAAATAGGCAAACAACTGCCACTCCACCGGCAGCAGCAGGTTGAAGCCCACAAAGGCATAGACGTCATACCGCTCGGGCAAGGAGCGTTGGTTACTCTTCAAGCCTTCCACCACCCTGCGCTGACGGGCACCCTCATAGGCTTCGTTGTCTTGCGCCAAGGTGCTGTTGAGTTCCTGATAAATGTTGTAGAGTTGGCTCCACAGGTGTTCAAAGTCTTCTTTCAGTCGGCCGGTCCCCTTCAGCATCTCTAAGAAGGCCGACAGCTGACTACGCTCTTCGTCGCTCATGCGTTCCAACTGTCGGGCAGCACTCCACGACCCGAACAGTTCTTCAACGTCAACCATGCTGCGGTCAACGTCGGAGAAGTCGGTGAGCAGTTGCCTGCCCCATCCATAAAAGTAGTCCAATGAGATGTTTTCTTTCTCTTCCTCCCGCATCTTGGAACGATATATCTCATAGAGCAGACAAACCGCCTTGATTTCATCTGCCGACTGCATGTCCGACAACAAGTCGAACAATTCCTGAATGGTCAGATACTGCGGCGACCACACTGCACCGGCTTCATCGCCGGACTGCAAGAGATAGTCGTCGAAAAAAATTCCCGCACGTTTGTTGGGAAACACTACACAAACGCGACTCAAATCATTCTGATATTTCCGACGGAGATCTTCCGCCACGTATTTTAGAAATTGCATGGAGCTATTCTTCTTTCGTTCTACTAATCCGTCACTTCCTCAATGACGTGTTGATTGACATACCACAGATACCCCTTCACCTGCTTTCGGCCCATTCGCTTCAACAGATGCATGTATCCCCTCACCTGTTCGGCGTAGTGAGGTCGGGAGGTTCCGAACTTGAAGTCCACTACGACCGTTTCGTCACCGCGCATCATCACACGGTCGGGGCGCGGTTTGCGCACCGAGCCGCCCTCGTCGCGTGTCAAGATGGCACATTCACGAAACAGCGTCCACGACGGATCAAACCAACTGCGTGCCGTTTCATCCTTCAAACTCTGGCGGACCAATTGCCGGAGCTCGTCTTCCCTCTCGTCCGACTCGATCACGCCCATCCGGCGCAGATTCCGAAGGGTGGGCTCCACGTCTTCGGGTGTTCTCAACGAGGAGTAAATCAGGTGACACAGATTTCCTCTGTCAATGTATTCCCTGCGCTGGGCTGCGGCCTCGCTTTCGTCCTTGGGCACGATGAAGTCGTGAGACGGATTGGACTGCCGGAACTGCATTCGTCCGCTGCACAACTCCACCGACATTTCTCTGATCTGCTTGTACGGGTGCATGCGGTCGGCGTCGGCTTTGACCTTTTCTTCCTTTTGCTCTACAGGCACCGGCTGACCTTCCTTCACGGCCTGCAACACGTCGGTTTCAAAGTCAAACCGACTCAACTCCTCACCCAGCGTCATGCCGGCAATCAGGTCGCCCACCGTCTGGAGCCTGTTATCGTTAGCCTTGGCCGAGACGGCTGTTCGGGCAAACACATACAGATTGCCACGGGGTCGCGTAAAGGCCACATAGAGCAGGTTCAAGCTGTCAATGCGCCGACGATAATGTTCCAGTGCGTAGTCGTCTTGGTAGATGGAATCCTGCATCACCTTTCCTGGCTTAACGGGCAACAAGGGCATCCGGTCGTAAGGAGCCAGCATCGGCCGGCACCAGATGAAATCGGTGGTTGCACTGTTCATATCGGCTTCGATGTTCCAATCGCAGAAGGGTATCATCACCGTATGTGCTTCCAGGCCCTTGGCCTTATGAATGGTCATCAGCGTAATGCCGTCGGCATCGCGAGGCGCTGCAATGGTTTGCTGAGACAGACCGTTGTCCCACTGGTCCAAGAAAGCGGCGATGTCAGACGTATTCTCGTCCAGGAAGTTCAGCAAGCCATCCTTAAAAGCCAGCAAATAGCTGTCGTCGTCCAACACACGACATCCATGCTCATCATACAGAAACAGTCTGATTAATTCCTCCACCATTTCATACAAGGGAAGAGCCAACAGGTCTTCTCGCCTGAACCCTGCGGGCAATTGCTTCTCAGGCTCTGAAATCAGGTCCACCCAGGTGAGGGAACGTCCCGCCACGTCGTTTTGATAATGATAAGCCACATAGATCAATGCCTGGCGGTCGGCTTCGTTCTGCAAATAGCGCAACACATTCACCAATAATTGCACGCTGACGGAGGCCGACAGACAATAGGCATCGGAGCTGATGAACTGCAAGCGTTCAAAGCCCGGTTCTTCGCGATGGGCACTCAGATAATCCGTGATGAGCCGCATATCGGCACCCCGACGCACCAAGACCATCAGGGAGCGCTGCGGCTCTCCGGCTTCGACACACCTGATGATTTCACGAAACAAGTCGTCGAGCACACGCTCGGTAGCGGCATCGCGCTTGTGCTCATCGGGCACACCGGCCGACTTGCCTTCGCTGAAAGGATAGATGCGCACATCGACGTATCCTTTCTGCTCAGTGGAGCGATAGAACTCGTCGGAACAGTCTTCGCGGTATCCTTCGTCATAAATCTGTCGGATGGAGTCGGCCTCTATTGAAAGGCGCGAGGTGGTGGGAAGGCTGTCGTGCAATCCGTCGAGCACCTCGGCTGCCTTCGGAAAGAACCGGAGGTTGAACTCCACGATGTTTCTGCAACTGCGGTAATTCTTGCGCAAGGACAGCAGGCTTCCGCGACCGTCGTTGAAGTAGCGGCGCAAGCGGTCTGTACGAATGTTGCGCAAGATGTCCCAGTCGCCGCCACGCCACCGATAGATACTCTGCTTCACATCGCCCACCAAGAGGGTGGTTCCTCCCCTACTGAGCACCTCGTCGAGCAAGGGCAGGAAGTTCTCCCACTGCAAGTGAGACGTATCTTGGAACTCATCTATCATCACATGACTGAACCGAACGCCGGTGCGCTCCAACACGAAGAGCGTGTCGGCTCCCTGCTCCAAGATGCGTCGCAACAAAATGGGCGTCATGGCCAACAATATGCGGTTGACCTCGCGGTTGATGCGGTTGACCTCGCGACTGATGCTGCTGAGCATGCCCAACTCGCCCAGATGCTGTATCGACGACTTCACGTTGACCGTGTAGCAGTGACACTCTGCCGACAGCTCGTGCATCTGCAAGAGCAAATCGGCCAACTCCTCGGCCGACTCGGGACCGGAATACGAAGCGAAGAACTTATCCGTCGTCAGATAATGCTGAGACGTCTCACTCATCGGCGGAAAACAGTCGGCAAGGCTCATGCGGCCCCGCAAACTTTCGGACATCTTCTTCACGTAACCCGGCAACCATTTCTTCTGGTTGCCATTCCCACACGTCCATCGGTCCCGGAACACGTTTTCATATCGCTCCACCAGCGACCTCATCTCCTTCAGCGCACCCGCCGACGCATCCTGTTCCAAAGCCTTCCGGTATTGCTCAAACATCGGGTCTTCGCTCACGTAAGCAGCCAACTGTTCGGAATGCTCCAGATAAGTGCCGTTAAAGAGTTCCCTCGACAACGCCTTGAGGCGTTTGCGGATATCCCAATTCTTCTCTTCATTCATTTCCTGAAAAATCAGGGCCTTCACCCGACTACGGGTTTCGTCATCCATCTCACTGAGGTGCGACACGATGTAATCAATGGCCTGATCAACCACCTGCCGGTCGTTCAGTTCCACCCGATAATTGGTTTGTAAGCCGGCCAAACGGGCCACCTCGCCCAAGAGCATCTGCAAAAACGAATCGATGGTAGTAATCGTAAAATGGTCGTAATCTTCCAGGATACGATGCAACTCCTCAGCCGCCCGGCGGCTCACCCACTGGGGAGTAAAATCACGCTGCGGAACCGTCACAAACTGTTTTACCAAGTTGCAAAACTCCTTCACTCCCGGCCCCTCCGGCTGATGAGCCAGTTCATAAAGTTTCTCGAGGATGCGAGACTTCATTTCGGCAGTGGCCTTATTCGTAAAAGTCACCGCCAGGATGGTACGCGCGCTACTTCCCGAAAGCAGCAGCGCAATATAACGGGCAGCCAGCGTAAAAGTCTTTCCGCTTCCTGCCGAGGCATTATACACAGTTAAGGATGTTCTCATCTTTTCATTAGGATTGACGTTCCACATAAATCTTATCAAACGATAAGATGTGGGTTGAATCTACGGATTTCCCCACAAAATTACCGTTTTTTATCTTCCCCACTCTTTGCCCCTTGTCACAAATATCAAAACAGCCCAAAACTTGTTGTGGGGATAGCCTTTTCGCACACTAACCTCACTCGAGTGGCGAGAAAGCCTCGTGCGGTTTCACACTAACCT
>CALZOH010000167.1 GCA_945827465.1 uncultured Prevotellaceae bacterium | reverse complement strand
GTTCAGGACCTCATTGTTCATGATACAAAACTATATACCCCTTTTACCCCTACATCTCATTAATGGATTAATACACGATTTGTCCGGGGACGCACAAACACCCTGCGCTACGTCAATCTATTTGTGTGTTTTCTATAAAAATAATTCTGAAATAGCCAAATCTTTTTTGTCTGCATTTGTCTACAAAATAACGATGCCTCCATCATGCCTCTATCACAAAAAATTAAAATCTCGCCAATTTCATGCTCGTAATTAATTGATTTAATATAAGATATAATTTTGTAGACAAATGCAGACAAAAAATCTTTGCTCAATTGAAACACACATAATAATTTTGCGAGCAAATAAAAATCAATTAAAATGAGTCATGATAAATAAATTTATTTTGCTAAGCGCCTCGTTTCTACTCTGCGTTTCATCTGTAGGAGCAAATTATGCGCAACAAATTAATCTGACATCTGGCGAAGAAGATGTTGTGTTGAAAACCAAAAAGAACAAGCAGAATCCAGAAGACAAAGACAATGCTCAGAAATCCATCATCTGTATTCCTTCGGTAACCCTTGATGGTCGCACCATTCATTTTGTGACTCCTTGTGTGGGACTCACGTTCAGATTGGTTCAAGAAGATGAAGTCTGCTATGAGACCGAAATCACCTCTGACGTCATCGAGATTCCACAGAATTACGTTGGTTCGTATGAGTTGCAAATCCTTAGAGGGGATTATATCTTCTATGCAGACATTGAATTGGATTAAGCCCAGCATCCGTCATTAGCACGATTTAAGTTTTCACACCCCACAAATGCCTACTTCCACAATGAATCTCTCCATCATCATTCCGGTTTGTAACGAGGCGAAGACCATAGCCGACTGCCTGGGGAGCATCCTCTCGCAACTCACGCGAAAGCAGGAGGTGTTGCTCGCCGATTACGGATCGGATGATGGAACGATGGAGGTGGTGGCTACGTTCCATGATGCACGTTTGCGCGTCGTCGGTCCGGCAGGGAGCTATGCCGAGGCCCTCAACCGATTGATGGAAGAGGCACGTGGAGAATATGTGGTGAGAATCAATGCCGACTGCATCATGAGTCCCGGACGCCTGCGCCGGCAACTGCGCTTCATGAACCTGCACCCCGAGGTGGCCTTGGCCGGAGGTTTTGTCGAACTCCACGGAGCACGTACCTTCGTCAGAAAAGTGCCTTCCAAGGTCAGCGACATGGCCCTCCTCGAGTCCTGCTGCATCTTTCCCGAAACAACCATCCTGCGGCGCTCCGTCGCGCTGTGCCTGGGACTGCACTACCGCGAAGAACATCGGCAATGGGCCGACTACGCCTTCTACTGCGAACTGGCGAAAAAGGGCAAGTTACTTTGCAACCAAGAGTTGGTCATGGCCGAGAGGCAGGCCGACAGCGGGGCATCCTCGCTCCAAGGGGATGAGGACATCGAAGAAGGGATTCGCCTTGACATGGCCCGATGGATCAAACAACGGGAAGACGAGGTGAAAGCCGACTACCGAACGCTACCTCGCAGTGGCAACCGCCTCAGTGTAGTCATTTCCTTTCTCAACGAGAAGGAAGAAGTGGGGCGCACCGTGCGCTCCATTCGCGAAACGGCCGGTCATCGGGTCGACATCATCGTCATCAACGACCACTCCGACGACGGTTACGACTACGAAGCCGACCTGGAAGGACTCGACGTTCATTACTTCGTCAACAGCTATCGGATAGGGGCAGCGGCCGGTAAGGAAAAGGCCGTACAGATCAGCAGTACGCCCTACTTCATCCTGCTGGATGCCCACATGCGCTTTTATGACACGAACTGGCCCGAACGCATCATCGAAGAGTTGGACAAGAACCCCAACCAGTTGCTCTGCTGCCAGACACGCATGCTCGTGAAGCAAAAGAACGGACTTGTCAAGGACAAAGGAGAAATGGGCGTCTTCGGTGCTTATGTGGATTTCACCACCAAGGGCTATACGCCCTGCATCCAATGGAACACCAAGAACATTGTATCTTGCTTGAAGGAAGGGCAGATTCCGGCCGTCCTCGGCGCCAGCTACTGTTCCAGCAAAGCCTATTGGAATCGGCTCAAAGGTTTGCAGGGTCTTATTCACTACGGCAGCGAAGAACCTTACATCAGTATCAAGGCCTGGATGGAGGGCGGCGGTTGTCGGCTGGTGGAAGACGTGGTCATCGGTCACATCTATCGCGATAAAGCCCCTTACCTTTTGGTCGGCCTGCCTCATCTCTTCAACTATGTGGTGATTATCCTCACGCTTTACCCCACTTCCGAAAGGGGAAAAGCCCTGGCGGCCATCATCAAGGCCAATCCTTCGCTCTACAAACGGCTTTCGGTCATGACGGCGGCCCATGCCCACGACATCGAGTCATTGCGCCGAGAGTACCGCGCCCTCTTTCGCGTCCATGATTTCGGCTACATCCGGAAAATCAACCGCATTGTACTGAACGAAGAGTTGCTGCTCATTCGGGAAGAGCAAGACCGCATTGCCGACATCATCCGACTGATTGAAGTCCTCCCGCCCTCATCCGACGCCAAAGGACTCTTCAACGGCATGGCCGGCGAAATGATTGCCTTGGCCCATTATGCCCGCAGGCATCAGGACCGGGCGGCTGACGAGGCGGCCTCGCACCTCCTGTCGCTTCTTATCGGGGAGGTTGACAACCGAAGTCTGCCTTTCTCCTTGGCCGACGGACTGTGCGGCATCGGATGGGCCTTCTGCTATCTGATCCATCACCATTTCATCCGGGAGCTCCCGGGCGATACGCTGCAAAAGATCGACGCCCGTGTGATGGAATGGGATGTACTGCGACTCCTGGATACAGGGATGGCTACGGGACTGGGCGGCGTTTTGGCCTATGCCGTTTTGCGGCTGGGCATTTCAGCGGATGCTTTCGATGCCACCTACAAGGAACACCTGTTGGAAGCGGCGCAAAACATCGTGGCACATCCCAACTGTGAAAGGAGAACCCTGGCCTTTGCCCTGCAACTTCTGGAAGGGCTGGCTCAAAACGACACCGCCATGCTGTCCGTACATTTGGAAGATGTGACTGACCTGCCCATCTTCCTGCCCAAAGACATCCAATTAAGGAAAAGAGGACTGCAGGGACAGGCGGGTTTCGTGCTCTACCTGATGGACCGACAAACAATCAGAGAAAACTACGTTTCTACGAAAACAAATCCCTAAGCTATATGAAAACGAGTAAGTACAGCGTTATCTTCCCGGCAGGGAAGCACCGGATCATATACAATTGCCGAACGGACGTCATGATCCAGACTGATGAACGGCTGGCCCGTCTTTATGCCGAACACCCCACCGAGACCGAGCGTTTGGAAAAAACGGTGCCCGATTTCTACCATTATCTCTTGGAAAAGGAATTGATCGTCGATGACGAGACGGACGAGACGGCGACCATTCTCGACGCCTGGAAAAAGGAGGATACCGAAAGCGAGGAACTCCTCGTCACCATCAACCCCACAATGAATTGCAATCTGCGCTGCTGGTATTGTTATGAAGAGCACAACCGAAGCACCCGCATGAAACCCGAGACGATAGAGGCCGTTACGGCCTTCTTCAAACGGCAAATCGAGTCGAAACGCTTCAAGAAGATAGCCCTTTCGTTCTTTGGAGGTGAGCCTTTGCTCTATTTCAAACAAGTAGTAAAACCCCTGCTTGACAGACTCAAGGAGTTGCTCAACGACGAGATCTCATTCATGCTGCATTTCACCACCAATGCCACCTTGCTCACGGAGGACATTATCAGCTACCTGAAACCCTGGAATCCTTCCTTCCAGATTACGCTTGACGGGAATGAGTTCATCCACAATTTAGTCAAGAACCGGGGAAAGGGCAAACCGGCCACTTACCGACCTACCCTGAACAACATACAGCGTTTGCTGCAAAACCGGTTGGCTGTCGGCATTCGCTTCAACTTCACAGCCAAAACCCTGGAACGTTTTTGGGATGTCTTGACCGATCTGGGCGTCTTCACCGAAGAAGAAAAGAAGTTCTGCAACGTTTCGTTCTATCGGGTCTGGCAGGACAACGGAGGCGATCCCGAGCAGTTGAAGAAGACCTTAGGAGAGTTGGAGAAGGCGTTTCGAGCAGCCGGATTCTTTGTCGTTTCGCAGACATCCCATGTAGTGGGGCGTTGTTATGCCGATAAAGAAAACTCCTTGGTAATCAATTATGACGGTCTCGTCTACAAATGCACTGCCAGAGAATTCACACCCTCCAAGAGCGAAGGGACACTCTCGGCCGACGGACAGATCGTCTGGAACGAAAGGTATCGACAGAGACAGGAAATCCGCTACGGAAATGCCGTCTGCCGTTCTTGTATATTATTGTCCCTCTGCCACGGAGGATGCAGTCAGAGCAAGTTGGAAGCCGAACAGGGCGGCTGCCTGAAAGGTTACAACGACGAACAGAAAATGGACTTCATCCGACAGCGCATCAAGGACCTTTATGTTGAACAATTTAATCGTCATCAAGCCGAGAAGAAGTAAATCTAAAATAGAAAGCAATTCATCTGGGATTGCAAAACAGAGAATAATCAAGAACAAAACAATTAATTTTAAAATTATCAATCATGAAAGTTTATCAATTAGACATCCTATCAGACATTGATTTAGAGATGACTCCTCTCACAGAGGATCAAGAAGGTAATCTTCGTGGCGGTTTTGTCGGCATCGAAGGAGGCGCAGGTACTTTTGCAAATAATTCAAATTGTCCATGCCAAAATCCCATTTGTGCGAATAGTTGTGTTAACGACAGCTGTAACAATAGTGATTGCACCAACAATAATTGCGGAAACTCCGGATGCATAAACAAATGTACAAACACGCTGGTTACTTCAACAAAGCAGAAATCTATCTTTGATTTGAATTCGAGTCTGTTATTCTGATTTATTCAGGACCAAAAGTAGTCTGCACGTGAACATTGTGCAGACTACTATTAATAAATAATAACATTCAAAGCGTATGAAAAAAACTCTATGCTATATCATATCGTTCATGATAGCATTTGCATGTGCACATGCTGAAGGTGAAACTGTATATGGCCTAACATTACACTATGTATTAAACACTCCCATTGATAGTGTTAAAGTCTACTTGGTAAAGGATGGCGTTAAAATTGATTCTACCTATAGTCATTACATGAAAGTGAATCATAAAATGAGAGCATTGTTTAATTTTCAAAACGTTCTACCCGGAAAGTATTCTTGCATCTGCATTCACAAAGACTATGAAACCAAAGAATGTTCATTTGAGATGAAAAAATTCAGCAAGTGGCTTGATCTCATTTATCTCACTCCCAAACCTCAACACAAGATTTATACTTTGAACGAAGCTAAGGTACAGAGTAGCCGTATCAAACTCTACCACAAAGGCGACACGTTGGTGTTCAATGCCGATGCTTTCAACTTGGTCGAAGGCAGTATGCTCGAAGCACTGATTAACGAACTACCCGGCGTGGAACTTAAACGAAACGGAGAGATCTTTGTAAATGGTCGTAAAGTGGATGAACTCTTCCTCAACGGAAAGAATTTCTTTCGTAATGATAGATTGATATTACTGGAAAACCTGCCATCGTATATGGTGAAAGACGTCAAAGTGTACGAACGTGATGACCCGTTCCAACCGAAGACAGTAAAAAAGCCTTACACAATGGATGTGATTCTCAAAAAACAATACGTGCAAGGATGGATAGCCAATACGGAACTGGCCGGCGGTACCAACGATCGCTACTTAGGTCGTTTGTTTGGCCTGCGGTTCACCGACCATTCGCGCCTGAGTCTCTACGGAAATATCAACAACGTAAACGATTCGCAAAAGCCGGGACAAACGGGCGACTGGGAGCCTCAAGACGTATTGGCCGGACAAGAAAGAACGCTGAAAGGCGGTATCGATCTGTTCGTGGAAGACAACATGGAGATGTGGTCGTTCAACACCTCCAACGAAGTCAAGCACTCACGGCCCAATATTTCGATGGAACAAACCAATACCACCTTCCTGCCCAGCAATACTATGTATCAGCGCATGATGAACGAACAACTTTCACACAACACACAATGGAAGACGGCCAACGAATGGAAACAGCGATTCGGAAACAAAAACAGTTTGTCAAGTCCTTTCTATACGAATCATACTGCCAATTTGAGTTATCGAACTTTTAACAGCAGTGAACTGATACGAGCCGTAGAACAAGACCTCCCGTTCGACAGTTTAGGAAACGGATGGGACCTCAACAAACTGATTGACGCTACCTCCGAAAGCCAATGGTTCGCACACTTGCTGAATCGCACCCAATCTTCGTCCTACCAAAGAGGGTATCAATTGAATGCCGGCGGAAATAGTTCTATGAGATATGTAACCGATGGAGTTCAACATGTTCTTTCTCCTTCTTTTAATTGGAGTTACAACAAAGAAAATACAACCAATTATCAACAAAGACGCATAGACTACCCAGCGCAGGAAGCAAACGCAGCAAGTGCAGACAATACCTATCAACATCTTTATGGCACAACACCTATGGAAAACTATAACCTGACGGGAAGCGTTAATTATATCTACAGATTACCCATCAATGTCGGTCTTGGAGGTAATGTCAGTTATAGTCATCAATACCAATCTTCAGACCGTTCGCTGTTTAATCTGCACGATTTGGAACAATGGGGTATTCAAGATGAACGTGCTTTGAAGGAACTGCCTTCCACACGGGACTCCCTGCAATTGGCCATTGATGCCAGGAACAGTTATTACAGCAGTACCTATAACAATACGGTGGAATTTTCAGCAAAAGTAGATGGAGAAATACATTTGAACAATCAAAGGCATGTCATATTCATTTACATCAATATGCCTCTTAACATAGATCACACCAAACTATTCTATCAAAGAGGCACATTGGATGCTGTCTCAAATCGTACCACCCGTTTCTTTAATCCTTACGTTCAATTGCAACTATCAGACTGGGAAAAGCATACGGACTATCGAATCTGTTACAGTCAGAATACCACCGCTCCGTCATTAGTGTATCGTCTGAATCTGACCGACGACGTCGACCCGCTGAACATACAATTGGGAAATCCTTTCCTGAA
>CALZOH010000166.1 GCA_945827465.1 uncultured Prevotellaceae bacterium | reverse complement strand
ATGCACGTTCCATGCGGAGAAAAGGCACAGCACCCCTCCCGGAACAATGGCTTGCACATCTATCATCGTGTCAGCCAGCTGTTCGGTTGTGGCATACACCCCGCGCTTGATGCGTACGGTATCACCATCACGCACACTGTCCAGCAGTTTGTAGTATGCTGCCCTTCCCTCTTCCTTTACCATTCCCGAGGAGGTAAAACTGTTGCTGTATCTCTTGCCTGCCATGCCTTTACACTTTATTTCGCGTACAAAACTACTACATTTATTTCTAATTGTGGTCTGATTGTTCAAAAATGTGTTCGTTTGGCATGAATCATTAACATATATTTGACAGTTCAGCACCCCCAAATGGCTTTGTATCAGATAATCTTACCTATGTCACTGAAGTCATTCATGTCTTCCAAGGAGATAGTCTCAACAAAAAGGTTGAACTCCTTGTTTCCCATCATCTCACGGTTGTAGGCCACATACCTTGTCAGTTTACGATACAGGTTCTCTATTTGCCCCTTGGTCTGTCATGTCCCCTCGTGCCGGCTGATATACTCCGAAAGTCTTTTCAGCAGGTTGGGATGCTTACACTCATACGCGAGGTTCGGATGGAGCACATCCTCAATGACCTGTCTCAGCCAGCCTCCTTCTACTTGGGCTCAGGCCGATGCAGCTGGCATCCGTTTGATTGACAAAGCTCCGAGAAAAGGCGCAGAATCACTCAACATCGCGTTCCTGCACCCGAAAAGCACCGTGGGCATCCTCACAGAGCTCTGCGAGCACTAAGTTCAGCCTCACATTCCGCACAATCGGTCCATTGGAAAATCACTTCAATGGACCGGTTTTATTATTTCACGTCATCACCCTTCACCGAAAGATATTGTCCTATCTTCCTGTCCGCATCAAGCAGTTTCGTGCTTACTGCAATCGCAACCTTCGCTTTTACATCCTCCCAAAGGTCTGAAACAAGTGAGACAAGCCCCACTTATTCAGGATCGACTGCATTCAAGTAACTAATAACAATGACCACCGATATGGCCTAATACAATACATTCGGGTATCATCTACGACAAGTATGATAAACAATGCACTGACACATAAACCCGACCAAAACAAATTAACACGACCTAACCAGATGTATTTGTGAAGAACCCAACAAAATGAACACACTGCCCAAATCGTTCTTTAATCTTTGGAAAGAAAAAAGGGTTATAATTTATTTTTTTCCTATCTTTGCAAAATTGAAAAAGTAGCTCCCTAACAAATACGATTTTACAAAAATTGGTTATGGGATTCACAAATCATTAAATCATGGGATTCTTATCAAAACTTTATCCACATAAAGAGAACGAAAACGCACAGAAAGGTGGGGGCATGGAAGACTTCATGACCTTGATTCGTGTGTATTACCAAGCTGCCATTGCTTGTAAGGTAGGCATCACGAACTTGAATGCGTTGCCTGACCTGAGGGTGTTTAAACAAACTCTCCACGTGGCAACAGTGAATAACAAGCTTGGCCAAGGAGAGAAACAACGTTGCCGGAAGATGCTGAACGAAATCTACGGAATGGAAGACAACTTCTTCAAAGAAATCGACGAAAGCATTAAGCGCAACTGCAAGCAGATTCAAGACGTGCAAACCTACATGTACGTATTCCAGGGATTCAGCCAAGACCTGATGATGGTGGTATCGAACACCATGCAATGGAAATTGCGCATTCCCTCCATTTTCAAGAAGACTTTATATGATGTTGTTGAAAAAGGTGTCAACAACATTCTGACTAAAGACAATTGGAAAGACGACGCCGTCCGCAAAGGTGTAATAGGCATTCGTCAATACCAGAAGCGATTGGGCTATAGTCAGAATTGGATGACCCAATATGTTTATCACATCATCTTGCTGGCGAAAAAAGAACCTCGCCCCAAGGATAGTGATGAAAAGAAACCATCTAACTGATTCCATCTGCGCCTATGAGCAAGAGAGAACAACTGATGGAAGAACTGAGCGTGAAAGTAAGAATGCTTTCACAACGTTATGCCGAAACTTTGGAGCAACTCAAACAGGTAAGTCAGGCCAATGACTTGCTGCGAGAGGAAAACAAACTACTGCGCCAAGACATCGACAGCATCAAATCAGCCAAAGTCATCAGTCTCTCTCAAGACAACGTAAAAAATGCCCGTCAGGAAATCAACCAACTGATTCGACAGGTCGATAAATGTATTGCCCTGCTGAACACATAAACTCAAGCCATGACAAGCAACTCCGATTTACTGACCATTCAACTGAACATTGGCTCACGAATTTTCCCCATCACCATTAAGAGAAAAGATGAGGAGATCTATCGGGAAGCCTCTAAATTAATTAATGACAAACTACAAAAATATATTTCAACATTCCCCGATCAAGAGAAAGAAGACTACGTAACAATGGTGGCACTTGACATTGCCATCAGTCTGATTAAAGAAAAAAACTTCGACGACCAACTTCAAGAAGTGGTGTCGGAATTAAATAAGCATCTATAATAATTACTAACAAGATAAGAACATTTAAATATGGATATCATCATTTTTACTATAATCAGCCTTATTGTCGGAATCGGCATTGGTTTTATGATTTTCAGATTCGTCATCAAGAGTAAATACAACAAGATGATGAGTGAAGCTGCCAACGATGCAGAAGTTTTGAAGCAAAAGAAGTTGTTGGAAGTTAAAGAGGAATTCCTCAACAAAAAAGCTCAGCTTGAAAAAGAAGTGCAGCAACGTAACCAGCACATCCTTCAGTCGGAAAACAAAATCAAACAGCGCGAAATGAATTTGGCTCAGCGCCAAGAAGCGCTCACACGCCGAAAGAATGAGATGGATCGCCAACAGAACAATCTTGACGCTCAACAAAGTCTCCTCGTCAAGAAGCAAGAAGAAATTGACAAGATGCAGCAGATGGAGCGTGAAAAATTGGAAGCCATCAGCGGACTCTCAGCCGAAGAAGCTAAAGAGAAACTGATTGTTTCGCTCAAAGATGAGGCTCAAACCAACGCCCAAAGCTACATCAACGAGATCATGGACGATGCCAAGATGACTGCAGCCAAGGAAGCCAAGCGCATCGTCATACAGACCATTCAACGCGTTGCTACGGAAACGGCCATCGAAAACAGCGTAACTGTTTTCCACATTGACAACGACGAAGTGAAAGGACGCATTATCGGACGCGAAGGACGCAACATCCGTGCTCTCGAAGCTGCAACCGGAGTAGAAATCGTAGTGGACGACACTCCCGAAGCCATTGTTATCTCGGCCTTTGATCCGGTAAGACGCGAAATTTGCCGTTTGGCACTCCACCAACTCATCACCGACGGACGCATACATCCTGCCCGCATCGAAGAAGTGGTGGCAAAGGTAAAGAGACAGGTAGACGAAGAAGTTATTGAGACCGGAAAACGTACGGCCATTGACTTGGGCATTCATGGATTGCATCCCGAACTGATTCGCATTATCGGAAAGATGAAGTACCGTTCTTCCTACGGTCAGAACTTGTTACAACATGCTCGCGAAACCGCCAACTTATGTTCCATCATGGCAGCTGAATTAGGGTTGAATCCCAAGAAGGCAAAGAGAGCCGGCTTGTTGCACGACATAGGTAAAGTGCCCGATGAAGAAACCGAACTCTCACACGCACTTTACGGTTCAAAATTGGCAGAGCAATATAAAGAAAAGGCTGACATTTGCAATGCCATTGCAGCTCACCACGACGAAACAGAGATGAATACGTTGCTTGCCCCCATCGTACAGGTTTGTGACGCCATCAGTGGTGCACGTCCCGGAGCACGCCGCGAAATTGTTGAAGCTTACATCAAGCGCCTGAACGACTTGGAGAACATTGCCATGAGTTATCCTGGTGTCACCAAGACTTATGCGATCCAAGCCGGTCGTGAGTTACGTGTTATCGTTGGTGCTGACAAGATTGATGACGGCCAGACTGCCAACCTGAGTGCTGAAATCGCCAAGAAGATTCAGGATGAGATGACTTATCCGGGCCAGGTTAAGATTACCGTCATCCGTGAAATACGCGCCATCAACTACGCTAAATAACGCCTTTCCCTCCCTACCTATACGAATGTCACTCCGCATGAAACTATTTTCAAGTTTGGCATTAGCCGCCATTGTTTCGCTTCCGTTGCACGCCGATATCGAGTCGGACGAGATAGTCGACAAGCAATTGAGCTATAACATTGAGCGGCAAGTAACATTCGGGGACGGAAATAATCCGCTTTGGCTCAATGCCAATAAATACGGCATGTCTAGTCTTAATCCCAACAACGGATACTTACGTTTGGCTGCTGAAGGAATGAATCGAACCGGTAAAACCAAGAACTGGAGCATCGAGTATGGAGTTGACTTGGCGGCGGCTTATAACTTCACATCGTCATTCATTGTACAACAACTCTATGCCGGTTTCAAGTACAAGAAGATTGGTTTATGGCTGGGTAGCAAGGAGCATGCTCCTCACTTGAAGAACAAAGATCTGAGCAGCGGCAGCCAGACATTCGGTATCAATGCACGCCCCATTCCTGACATACGCATTGAAACGCCTGACTATTTTAACTTGATACCCAACAAACGTTGGCTTTCCATGAAGTTCCACTTTGGTTATGGCCTCACCACCGATAAAAACTGGCAACACGATTTTGTGAAAAAAGGCGGACGCCACACGAATTACGTGTTTGTACATACCAAATCGGGATTCCTGCGCATTGGTGACGAGGAAAAGTTTCCCTTAGTAGCTGAAGGAGGAATGGAATGGGCCACTCAATTTGGAGGAACGAGCTACAACATGGACTTCGGAGGTTATCACGACCTTAAAATGAGTGCCGGCATCAAGGATTTCTTCAAAGCCATATACGGCGGAGGAAGCGACGCTATTGACTATTACAACAACTCTCAAGGAAACAGTCTTGGCAGTTGGCTCTTCAGCCTTAGCTACAAACTGAAAGAAGCCAAAGTGCGCCTATACATGGATCATTTCTTTGAAGACCATTCCCAGATTTTCTTACAATATGGTTGGAAAGACGGTTTGTATGGATGCGAAATCACCCTTCCAGACAATCCCATCGTAAAGAGCGCTGTCTATGAATACATCCGCACCGATTACCAATCCGGTCCCATCTATCACGACGGTAACAGCACCATCGGTGATCAAATCAGTGCTATCGACAACTACTACAACCATACCATCTACACCGGATGGCAACATTGGGGACAGGCCATTGGCAACCCACTCTTTACTTCGCCGCTCTATAACAAAGACCACACCTTGACGTTCACCAACAACCGTTTCAGGGCTCACCACTTCGGCTTTTCGGGTCAACCTATCAAGTCACTCTCCTACCGCTTGCTCTACACCTACTCCGAGAATTGGGGCACGTATGAATTCCCATTCGACGACAAGAAATATAATACCTCATTCCTCACGGAGATTACCTTCTCGCCTAAACGTCTTGGCTTATGGCATACAGACGGCAACAGTTTCCGCTGTAGCTTTGCCTTCGACAAGGGCAATCTGATGGGCAACAACACCGGTTTTCAGTTCACACTCATATCACGAGGACTATTTAATCTTTAACCCACATGAAAACAGCAAGACCTCTCATCCTCTCCCTACTCCTGTCGGCACTGCTGCCCCTCTGTGTGGCATGCGACAAAGTTTCAGACAATGGCGATCTTGACGGCATGTGGCAGATTATGAGCATAGCCTACCAGCGTGAACAGGCAGCCGCTTCGACCTATGACTCTGTTTGTGCAACAAAAGACTACAAAGCCTATTTATCATTTCAACTCGACTTATCCAAGATTCATTGGAACAACATTGACATTACCGATACCAACGTCGTGCTTAGTCGATTCAAACATCGAGGCGACACGCTCCGGCTCTACGAGTTTTACCGCCATTATCCCGACTCAGACATACCCATCGAAGAAAATGAAATCAACATACTCAAGCCTTTCGGCATTTGGCATACGGAAGAAATCTTTATCGTCAAAGAACTCGATAGCAAAAGTTTGATATTACAAAGCAACTACGCTCGTATCACGTTACGCAAATTCTAATTATATTATATCACAATTTTATCAACAACATTAACCATGAGAGTAATCATCCAGAACAATTACGAAGCCCTGTCAAAATGGGCTGCCGAGCATGTTATTGCCCGTATCAACCAATTTAATCCAACGCCCGAAAAACCTTTCGTGTTAGGATTGCCCACCGGCTCCACTCCGATTGGCATGTATCGCAACTTGGTAAAAGCATATAAGGAAGGACGGGTAAGCTTTAAGAACGTGGTCACTTTCAATATGGACGAATACGTAGGTCTGCCTGAAAGCCATCCTCAGAGCTACCACTACTTTATGTTTGACAACCTCTTCAACCACATTGATTGCCCCAAAGAAAACATCCATATCCTCAACGGTAATGCAACCGACCTGCAGGCAGAGTGTGAGAGCTACGAAGAAAAAATCAAAGCCATCGGTGGCATCCATCTCTTTATCGGCGGTATCGGTCCCGACGGTCACATTGCCTTCAACGAACCGGGGTCTTCGTTCGCTTCACGCACACGTATCAAGACTCTGACCTCCGACACCATCATTGCCAACTCGCGCTTCTTTGAGAACGATATCAACAAGGTTCCCAAGATGGCACTCACAGTAGGCGTTGAAACCATCATGTCGGCTGACGAAGTCATGATTCTTTGCAACGGTCACCAAAAAGCACGTGCTCTGAGTGCCGTAGTTGAAGGCAGCATCTCACAGATGTGGACCATCAGCAGCTTGCAGATGCACCGCCATGGCATCATCGTTTGCGATGAGCCTTCAACCGATGAACTGAAGGTAAGCACCTACAAATACTTCAAGGATATCGAAAAGGACGAGATTTTCTAATCCTTCCCCTTGACATATTCTACCAACCCAACGTAGGCCACAAAATACTTGTTTCACGGTCTACGTTGGGTTCTTATTTATTGAAGACCATCGAATGAACTCTTTCTATGAAAATGTATTCACCGCCTTTTTTATCAGGAACTCTTCAAAAGAGAATCATTCTCCGACGTTGAGGGAGTGACTTTGCAGGGTTGCAAAAACGTCTCCGACACCGGGGGAGTGACTTTGCAAGGTTGCAAAACCTTCTCCGACGCTGGGGGAGTGACTTTGCAAGGCTGCAAAAACGTC
>CALZOH010000165.1 GCA_945827465.1 uncultured Prevotellaceae bacterium | reverse complement strand
ACAACTATCTGAACACCCCCTTCCTGATGTCGGCCGAAGAATACAACAAATGGAGTCTGCAAAAGTCCATGAGGGCCTTCTACCGCAAGAAGAACGCCGAGGAATACGAGAACCGTAACAAGAAGGCATTCGACTTCACCGACATGAACTTCGACCTCGGACCGGCCGAAAAAATATTCGGACCGGGCGGCGTGCAAATCAAGACACAAGGAAGCGCCGGCCTGAAAATCGGTGCCAACATGAAAAGCATCGACAACCCAAGCCTGCCCATCCGACAGCGCAAAACCTTCGGATTTGACTTCGACGAAACCATCAACCTCAGCGTACAGGGCAAAATCGGTGACAAGATGGAGATGAACCTCGATTACAACACCGAATCGACCTTCAGCTTCGACTCGAAAAGCCTCAAACTGCAATATCAGGGCAAGGAAGATGAGATTGTAAAACTCTTGGAAGGCGGTAACATCTCCATGCCGTCGAACAATAGTTTGATACAAGGTGCCAGTTCGCTCTTCGGTATTCGCGCCGACCTGCAATTCGGCAAACTGAAACTGCAAACCGTAGCCTCTCAAAAGGAATCGGTGACCAAGTCGGTCACCTCGCAAGGCGGCACACAGCTCACAGCCTTTGAAATCCAGGGGCACAACTATGAAGCCAACCGCCACTTCTTCCTGGGACACTACTTCCGCGACAACTACACGCGTTGGATGAAAGGCCTGCCCAACATACAGAGCGGCATCACCATCAACCGCGTGGAAGTATGGGTGACCAACAAGAACGGAACCACCACCAACACCCGAAACATCGTGGCCTTTACCGACCTGGGCGAAAGCAGCCACTTCAACACCAACATCTGGCACGCCACCGGAAACGCACAGCCCACCAACACATCGAACGACCTTTACAACACCATCAACACCGAATACGCCGATGCCCGCAACATCAACTCCACCACCAGCGTACTGGCCGGCATCAACGGCTTTGTAGGCGGCATCGACTACGAGAAACTGGAAAGCGCCCGCAAGCTCAACAGTACGGAATACACCATCAACAAGAGCCTCGGATACATCTCGCTGAAGACCACCCTGCAGACCGACCAGGTATTGGCCGTGGCCTACGAATACACCTACATGGGACAGACCTACCAGGTGGGCGAATTTTCTACCGACCAGACCGACAACAAGAGCTGCCTTTACGTCAAGACGCTGAAAAACGCAGCCAATACGCCGAGCATGCAGAACTGGGACTTGATGATGAAGAACGTCTATTCACTGGGCGCCACTTCGGTGGAACAGGCCAGCTTCCGGCTCGACATCAAATACCTGAGCGACACGACGGGCGTTTACCTCAACTACCTGCCCGAAGAGAAGTTCAAGAACCAGCCGCTCATCCGCCTTTTGGGCTTGGACCGCTTGGACAACAAGAACAACCTGAACCCGAACGGATACTTCGACTTCGTGGAAGGCTACACCATTGACCGCACGCAGGGACGCATCTTCTTCACCAGCGTGGAACCCTTCGGCAGCTACCTCGACGAAGTGCTGGGCGACCCCATCATGGCCGAGAAATATAAGTTCCAGGCCCTCTACGACTCCACCCGCACCCAAGCGCAGCAAAACATCGAGAAAGACAAGTTCATCTTGACCGGACAATACAAAGCCACCTCGGGCAACATCATCTCGCTCGGCGCCATGAACGTGCCCCGCGGCTCGGTCGTGGTGACGGCAGGCGGTGTGACGCTGATGGAAAACAGCGACTACACCGTGAACTATGCCACCGGCGAGGTGACCATCATCAACCAAAGCATTCTCGACGCCGGCACGCCGGTCAACGTCAGCCTGGAAAGCACGGCCGAATCGTTTGAGCGCAAAACCATGTTTGGCGTGAACTGGGAATACGACTTCACCAAGAACTTCTTAATTGGCGGTACCTTGATGCACCTCTCGGAGCAATCGCTCACTACCAAGGTGGCCATGGGCAACGAACCCCTGAACAACACCATCTGGGGTCTGAACATGTCGTGGAAGCAGAAGAGCCAGTGGCTCACCGACCTGCTCGACAAACTCCCTCTGCTCCACCTGACCGAACCTTCGAGCATCAACTTCACGGCCGAGTTCGCCCAACTCATCACCGGCAAGAACAACCAAAGCCAGAGCAACGCCTCTTATCTGGATGACTTTGAAAGCACCAAGCAACCCATCGACATCAGTACCCCGTCGGAATGGGTGCTGAGCAGCACGCCGGCCCTCTTCAGCGAATCGCAGCTGACCAACGACATTCGCTACGGCTTCAACCGCGCCCTGCTGAGCTGGTACAAGATTGACCCGCTCTTCACGCGCCGCAGTTCGTCACTCACCCCGGGCCACATCAAGGGCGACATCGAACAACTCTCGAACCACTACGTACGCGAGGTGAACCGCTCGGAGCTCTTCCCCAACCGAGAGCTGACGGTGGGCGAATCGACCACACTTGACGTGCTCAACCTGGCCTACTATCCGAGCGAACGCGGTCCGTACAACCTCAACCCCGACCTCAACAACCGCGGTAAACTGAACAACCCCCGGGCTCACTGGGGCGGCATGATGCGTGCCATCGACAACGGCTGCATCGACTTTGAGACGGCCAACATCGAATACATTGAATTCTGGATGATGGACCCCTTCATCTACAGTCGTGAAAAAGCCGGCAACTTCTCCGGCGACTTCTACATCAACTTGGGAGACATCAGCGAAGACATCCTGAAGGACGGAAACAAGTTCTACGAAAGCGGTATGCCGCTCAACGGCGACACCACCCAATACAAGGTAGGCCTTTGGGGCTACGTGCCCACCCAGTCGACGGTGACCTACGCCTTCAACACCAGTTCGGGTGCCCGCTCGCGCCAGGACATCGGTTTGAACGGTCTGACCAGCGCACAAGAAGCCCAATTCCCCATCTACGCCCAATACTTGGAGCAGATTCGCAGCAAGGTGGACGCCGCCGTTTACGACTCCATCGCAGCCGACCCGGCCGGCGACGACTACCACTACTACCGTGGAAGCGACTTCGACGCCAACAAGGTGCCCATTCTGCAGCGCTACCTGCGCATCAACAATCCCGAAGGTAACTCGGTGGACACCGAGAACTCTCCCGAAAAGTACAGCACGGCTTACCGCACCACACCCGATGCCGAGGACGTGAACAAGGACTACACCCTCAACGAATACAACAACTACTACGAGTATCGCATCCACCTCAGCCCCGACAGCATGCAGGTGGGCATGGGCTACATCGTCGACCGCCGGCAAGCCGTCGTAACCTTGCGCAACGGACAGAAGCCCACCGTCAACTGGTACCTCTTCCGCGTACCGCTGCGCGAGTACCAAAGCCGCATCGGAAACATCACCGACTTCTCCAGCATTCGCTTCATGAGAATGTATCTGACCCACTTTGAAGAGCCCATCGTTCTGCGCCTCGGTACGCTCGAGCTGGTACGCGGCGAATGGCGCAGTTACAAAATGGCGCTCTACGGCAACGCCTCTCAAAATGCCAGCGGCACATTGGAAGTGTCGGCCGTAAGCTTGGAAGAGAACAACAACAAGACACCGGTGAACTACGTGCTACCTCCGGGCGTTTCGCGCGACGTCGACCGCAACGGCAGCCAACTGCGTGAAAACAACGAGCAGGCCCTCAACATCACCGTAAAGCACCTCACGCCGGGCGATGCACGAGCCGTTTACAAGAACACCAGCCTGGACCTCCGACAGTATCGCCACCTGCAAATGTTTGCCCACGCCAACGCGCTCACCGGCGACGCTTCGCTCAAGAACGACGAGACGAGCGTATTCATCCGCTTCGGTTCGGACTACAAGAACAATTACTATGAATACGAAGTGCCGCTGAAAGTGACCCCGGCCAAATGGTACGACACCTACAGCCTGGCCGACTGTCAGGCCGTATGGCCCGAAGACAACATGGTGGACATCGACCTTTCGGTCTTCACCGACATCAAGACCAAGCGCAACAAGCAGAAGTCGCTGGGCATGGCTTCGTACAACATCGTCTTCTCCGACTACGACGAGAACCGACCCAACAACAAGATTTCCATCCTGGGCAACCCCTCCATCGGCGAGATACGCACCATCATGATTGGTATCCGCAACAACTCGCGCGCCGAAAAGAGCGTGGAGGTATGGGTCAACGAGCTGCGTCTGCAAGACTACACCGACGAAGGCGGATGGGCTGCCCGCGCCAAGCTCGACATGCAACTCTCCGACCTGGCTTCGCTGGCCCTCTCGGGCCACATCGAAACGAGCGGTTTCGGCGGACTGGAGCAGGGCATCAACGAACGGCGCAACAATAACCTCTATGAGTACGGCGTAACCACCAACCTGCAACTCGGCAAATTCCTCCCCGAGAAAGCCCGCGTGAACGCTCCCCTCTACTACTCCTACAACCGCCGCAAGATTGCGCCTAAGTACAATCCGCTCGACACCGACGTCAGACTGAAAGACGCCCTCGACGTCTTCGCCACCCAGCATGAGCGCGACTCACTGGAAGACATCACCACGACCACTAACATCGACCGCAACTTCTCGCTGAGCAACCTGCGCGTAGACATTTCGACCAAGAATCATCCCATGCCCTACGACCCGGCCAACTTCTCTTTCAGCTACTCTCACAGCCATAAGTACACGTCGGGCGAGACCACCGTATGGGAGAGCAACGATACCTGGCGCTTCAACACAAGCTACAACTACGCGCCCGTCTACAAGCCCTGGGAACCTTTTAAGGGCATCAAGAGCAAGTCGAACTGGTGGAAAATACTGAAAGACGAAAAAATCAACTTCCTGCCCCAGTCGTTCAGCATGATCTCGGATATTAACCGCACCTACTACGAACTGCAGGAGCGCGACATGCAAAACCTCGACAACACGTCACTGCCGCTGAACTGGTCGAGCGACTTCCTCTGGAACCGCAGCCTGGCACTCACCTGGGACCTGACCAACAACATTCACGCCAGCATCCAGACGGCTACCAATGCCGAGATTGAAGAGCCTTACACGCCTATCAACAAGGAGCTCTATCCCGACCGCTACACGGCTTGGAAAGACTCCGTTTGGCACAGCATCAAGAACTTCGGAACACCGCTGCGCTTCCAGCAGTCGTTCAACGCTTCGTGGAAAGTGCCCATCAACAAGCTGCCCATCCTCGACTGGACAAACCTTGACGCCAACTACACCGCCACCTACAACTGGAACCGCGGTGCCACCCTGGCCAACGGCCGAAATCCGCTGGGCAACAACATTGACAACTCCAGAAACGTGAAGCTCAACGGTACCTTCAACTTTGAGAACCTTTATAACAAAGTGCCCTTCCTCAAAGAGACCAACCGCTACTTCGCCTTGAAGCGCGGCAGTACCTCGAAGGAAAAGAAAACCGAGGAAAAGAAGACGGAGAAGAAGCCTTTTGAAAAGGAAATACAACTCTATCCCGACTCGGTCTTTGCCCTCAACCACGGACAAAAGTCGCGCAAATTGCGCGTGACCGCCATCCGCCCCGACGGCAAACGCTACCCGCTGCGCTACAAGGTGAAAAACCTCAACAACATTGACATCCTAAGCAAAGATACCTGTAAGATTAAGGTGACCGTGAAAGCCATCAAGCCCAACGAAGAGGGCACCTGGTATAAGTTGGCTCGCCTCGCCGCCCGCACAGCCATGATGGTGCGCAAGTTCAACGTGAGCTATACCGACAACTTCAGCATGGCCCTGCCGGGCTTTATGCCCAACGTGGGTGACTTCTTTGGTCAGAACAATAGCGGTTCGCTGGCACCGGGACTTGACTTTGCCTTCGGCTTCACCGGTCAAAAATACATTGAGAAGGCCCGCAGTCGCGGATGGCTCTCCGACAGCATCTCGTCGCCGGCCACCACTAACCTCAGCCAGAACCTGCAACTCTCGGCCACCATCGAGCCCATCGAAGGACTGAAGATTGACCTCAACGCCAGCCGCACGCTCAACCGTGCCCGCAGCATTCTGTATATGTACGAAGGCAGCCCGACGACCCAAACCGGTTCGTTCAGCATGACGACAATCAGCATCAGCTCGGCTTTTGAAGGCACCGGCAACGCCGACAACGGCTATCGCAGCAAGACCTTTGAACGCTTCACCGGCTACCTGGAGAGTTTCCGCAACCGCGTCGAAGCCCAATACCAGGGTGCGCCCTACCCCAACAACAGCAAACTGGCCGGCACCACCTTTAATCCGGAGAACGGCACCATCGACCCCTACTCGTCAGACGTGATGATACCCGCCTTCTTGGCAGCCTATTGCGGCGGCAACGAAGGGTCGTCGCTCAGCATCTTCCCGAGCATCACCAAGCTGCTGCCCAACTGGAACGTGAGCTATTCGGGCCTCATGCGCATCGGATGGTTCAGAAGACACTTCAAGAGTTTCACCCTGGAGCATGCCTACAAGAGTCTTTACTCCGTGGGTTCTTACAACACCTACAGCAGTTACATGAGCTATATGGGCGACTTAGGATTCGTGAACAATACGGCCACGGGCAACCCCGTTCCCTCCAGTATGTTCGACGTTTCGACCGTCAGCATCAACGAGGCCTTCTCGCCCTTCTGCGGCGTGAGCGCCACCTTCCTCAACAACCTTACAGCATCAATTAAATATAACCGTACACGCGTGCTCACCCTCAGCATGACGTCACAGCAACTCACCGAAGCCCTCTCAAACGATATGGTGATTGGATTGGGATACAAAATCAACAACCTGAAACTCTTCAATCCGCCCAAGAAGCGCAAAATCACCAACAAGAAGAAAGACGAGAACGGCGAGAATGCCGCCGATGCCAATACAGAAACAGGCATGAGCACACCGCTTAACCTGCGCGTGGATGTTTCGTTGCGCGACCAAAGCGCCGTGAACCGCAACGTGGTGACAGGACTCTCGCAGGCCACCAGCGGAAACAAGGCCTTCAAACTAAGTTTCATGGCCGACTACACGGTATCGAAACTGCTTACGCTGAGTGCTTACTTTGAGCGTCAGACCACCACTCCCCTACTGACCTCATCGGCATATCCCACCACGACACAAGACTTCGGAGTCAGCATGAAGTTCCAGCTGACCAGGTAGCGCCTGATACAACTCCATTTCCATTCCATCATTCATCCGGCAAGCCTTCTGCAAGCCTGCAAAACGTCTCCGACGCAGGGGGAGTGACTTTGCAAGCCTGCAAAAACGTCTCCGACACCGGGGGAGTGACTTTGCAAGCCTGCAAAAACGTCTCCGACACCGGGGGAGTGACTT
>CALZOH010000164.1 GCA_945827465.1 uncultured Prevotellaceae bacterium | reverse complement strand
AAACGTTCCCCTGAAACCGAGCAAGCTTTTCCCACCCGAGAAAACGTTCCCCATGAGCCAGGCAAAAATTCAGGCCGGCATTTCATCTGAAACACCGGCCTGGATAAAGCGCAATTGTTCTTCTAACGAACAACGACGATTTGATTATTTCTTACTCAGATTGGCTTTTTCCAAACCATAGCCGTACTTCCTGTCTGCCACTTTCAAGAAGAATCCGACGAGCAAAGACAATACAGCAATCGAGGTGAAGATGCACATCGGCAGGGTGTAGTTGTACGTATTGGTCTCTAAGCCATTCACGATTTGCGTACCGGTGATGCAGTATTTTTCGAGCACGTACCCAATCAATGCGGGGATACCCCACAAACCGATGTTCTGAATGAAGAAGATGAGGGCATAAGCCGTACCCAATTGCTTCACGGGGAAAATCTTTGCCACACTGGGCCACATGGCACTCGGCACCAACGAAAAGGCTACGCCCAAAACAATCATCAGCGCAATGGCTATCCACGAAGCCGAGATGAAAGGCAAGGCATAGACGAAGTGCACAAAAATCAGCATGGCCGAACCTAACATCATAATGGAAGCAGCCTTGCCGCGACGGTCAATCATACCTCCGAACACAGGCGTGAGAATCAAGGCACCCAAAGCCGGCAGACCGGCAAACGTTCCGGCCAAATCCTCGCTAACGCCATACTTGGTAACCATCAACTCGGTGGCAAACTTCTGGAACGGGAAGACGCAACTGTAAAACAGGACGCAGAGCACGGCAATCAGCCAAAAACCGGGGTTCTTGACTACGGCCATCACGTCGCTGAAGCTGAATTTCTCTTCATCGGAACCGCTCGTATCGATTTTAACCTGACGATCTAACTTCAGGTCCATCAGCGAAAAGGCCAGGAAGGCCATCAAGCCGCCCACAAGCAGGCAGAGACCAATAAACAAAGGCATGTCAAGACCGAAAGCCTTGGCCACGGGAATGGCTACGGCATAGGCGGCCTGACTACCGATACGCGCCAAAGCCACCTGCACGCCCATGGCCAACGCCATTTCTTTACCCTGAAACCACTTGGCAATAATCTTGGTGACCGTGATACCTGCCACCTCGGCTCCAACGCCAAAAACGGAGTAGCCGGCCGAAGCCAAGAACACATCCAACTTCATGCCAAACATCACCGAGCTGCATCCGCCGTAGTGAGTAATGGCCAGATATTCGCAAGCCGTACCACCCACCATCAACACGGCAGCCAAGATGCCCGTGAAGCGAATACCGAAACGGTCGAGAATCAGACCGCCCCAGATAAGCATTAATAAAAATACATTCAAAAAGCTATATGCACCTGTGAATGTTCCAAACTCTCCACTCGTCCAACGCAACTGGCCCTCGAGCATGCTCTTGAGAGGAGCCATCACGTCGTTTACATAATAAGCTGCCATCATGGTGAACGCCACAACAAACAGCGCCGCCCAACGAGCCCCTGCAGAGTCACTGAGCTTCTTCTTCGATACTTCGATCATTTTTGATATGAATTTGATTTTTATTGACAACTGCCGGCAAAATTAAGCAAAATGGCCGGAAAGCACATGCCTTACCGACCATTTCTAACTATTTGCCAGCAAATTTATGGCAAACCGGTTATTAAGCGTTATGATTTCCTATTGGGATAAATGCTAATCTTCTTCGTTCAGCTCAACGCCAAACGGTAGCAATTGGTTTCCTTTCTCTGGAAGCCCAGCGACTGATAAAGCGTATTGGCCGCCACACGCTTGGGCTTCGACGTCAACTGCACTTCGATAGGAGCAAACATCTGAGCCTCCTCCAACACGCGTACCATCAGAGCGCGCCCCCAATGCCGGCCTCGGCAACGGCTGCTCACCACGACATCCTCTACAGACGCCTTCCTTCCCGTCGGAGAATGGAATACACACAAAGTAGCACACCCCATCACACTCCCCTCGTCCATCAGGGCAAACAAACGGCAGTTATCGTCCTTCAACACATGCAGCAAAGTCTCTTCGGTCATCGTCACACGCTCCGACAATTCTTTCATCAGTCCCATCAAATCCGTTAACTGCTGCGCAGTAACCTCCCTTAATTCCACAATTTGCATCACTATCCTGTTTTTAAATCTCCAAGCGCAGAGGCGCAGGAGCAGCCTCTCTCAGTTGGTTCAGTTCTTCAAGCAGAACAACACGTTCCGCGTCCATTTTCCCCAACCTAACCATCTTTTTATTATACTTCCACCAATTGAGCAGTCCTCTGTTTTCCACCTTCTTTTTGTTCGGCAGATGACGGTATTTCACCACATAGTCTTTCAACTGTTCATAATTCTCCTGCCACTTCAAATCTCTCTTGTTCATCATATCTGCTTATCCTTACGTTAATCATATTTGCTACACTATCGGAAGCAGTCGCAAAATTACGAAAAACATTCTATCGCCATAGATGGTTCAAAAACTATTGAATAACGAAACAGAAAGAGGCATGAGCAAACGCCCATACCTCTTCCTGTTCAGTATTTCCATTATAAATCAATTAGTCCTTAGCGAAAAATCAGTTTAAAGACCAATTGGGATTCTAATCAACTTATCCTTCCGATATCACCTCCACGAAATTGTTAATCACATACTCCACATCTTCGTCCGAAAGTCGGGTGTGCAGAGGTAGTGTCACCTCATTCTCAAACTGACGATAAGCATTAGGATAATCCTTAATGTCGAAACCAAGACTCTTGTAGGCTGTCATCATCGGTAGCGGCTTGTAATGCACATTACAAGCAATACCACGTTCAGCCATCTTGCGTATCACTTCATTGCGGTATTCCGCATCCTTGCCCAACAATCTCACCAAATACAAGTGACCACTCGATTGGAAATTATTTCCATAATGCTGCAGATAAGCCACCCTATTTCCATCAAGGTTTAACCCATCTAAAGCCGCATTATATTTTTCGATAATCTCTCGACGCCTTTTCAGGATTTCTGCATATCGACGCAACTGCACCAAACCTATAGCGGCAGAGATGTCCGTCATATTACATTTGTAATCGGGAGCTACGATATCATATTCCCAAGCGCCCAACTGAGTTTTGGCAAGTGCATCCTTGTTCTGTCCGTGGAGCGACAGTAACTGATACTGTTTGTACAACCACTCATCATCAATGCCCTCTATCGACCTCCAAGTGATGGCGCCGCCCTCAGCCGTAGTCAGGTTCTTCACGGCATGGAAGGAAAATGAAGTAAAATCAGCTACCTCACCGCACATCCTGTTGTGCCACCTTGCCCCAAACGCATGAGCGGCATCAGCCAGCACAATCACACGACCGAACGCTTTCTGAATATCATTCGCAGGACGGAACAATTCGCGCTTGCTTTCAACGGCGGCAAGAATTTTGTCATAATCACACATCACACCGCCCAAGTCTACAGGCATCACCACTTTTGTTCGTTCTGTAATAGCATCAGCAATCTGATCGTAGTCGGATTCAAACGAATCCCTTCCCACATCAACCATCACCACTTTAGCACCCACATGGCAGCCTACGCTGGCAGTAGCTGTATAAGTATAAGCCGGAACTATCACTTCATCGCCAGGGCCTACACCCAGTACACGAAGCGTCAACTCCATAGCAGCTGTAGCTGAGTTCAGAGCCACCGCCTTTTTTGTCTGGCAGCAAAGCGAAATCAGTCGTTCAAACTCCTTCGTCTTCGGACCAGTAGTAATCCATCCTGAGAGAATGGCATCCCTCACTTCATTCACCTCCGCCTCCGTCATATCAGGCGGTGAGAACGGAATGTTTCTCAGTTTCATGTTCATATTTTATGTAAATTGTTATTGTTACTTACTTATTGTTCCAAGTTTCAGGTTCCAAGTTCCAAGAGTGGTCGTTGAATATCTCTGAAGCCTCCTGAAAACCTATCTGAAATCTCCTACTCCCTCACTATCACTTTAAATGTTTGGAGAATCAACTTCAAATCATACCAAAACGAAGCATTCTCCACATATTCCAAGTAGAGCTTTATCTTCTCCTGCATGATTACGTTGATGTAATACTCCTCTGGATTCTCCGCCTGTCCCATCAGTTCATTCTCGTTGCGGAACTTGATAGAAGCCGGATCCGTGATCCCCGGACGCACATCCAGCACGTGCATCTGCTCCGGAGTCCAGTAATCCACATAGTGGCGCACCTCCGGCCGTGGTCCCACCAGACTCATATCCCCGATGAACACATTTATCAGCTGAGGCAACTCATCCAACTTGTATTTGCGGATGAAATACCCCGAACGCGTGATACGAGGGTCACGTCCTCCAATCGTCACCAGACTTCCCTTGTCTGCCCCCATCCTCATTGATCGGAACTTAAATATACGGAAGTCCTTGTTCTTATAACCCACACGCACCTGCCTGTAGAACACAGGCCCACGTGAATCCAGCTTAATCCATATCGCCACCACGAGCAATACAGGACTCAGCACAAGCAGCCCGCAGCCGCTTGCCACAATGTCAAATAGTCGTTTCATATATCAGAATTTATTTCATTTACCACAAAAACACCAAGTGAAATGCCACAAAAACACCAAGCAAATCACCACAAAAACACCAAGCAAAATGCCGCAGAAAGGCTAAACAATTTTATTAATTCATTTATTTTCATTACCTTTGTACCAACAATTAATGAATTCCATCAATGAATTATTTATCACGCATAGCAGATCGTATGCTACATGAACGTTTGGATGCCTTCGGAGCCGTTCTCATAGAAGGTCCAAAATGGACTGGCAAGACCACAACAGCCGAACAGATGGCAAAGAGTGTCATCAAGTTGCAAGACCCAGACCGACGGGAAGAGTACTTGCATACTGCTGCTGCCATGCCTTCCTTATTGCTGAAAGGCGAACACCCACGTCTGATAGACGAATGGCAGGATGCTCCCGTATTATGGGATGCCGTACGCATGTCTGTTGACAAGGCTGGAGGAACTCCTGGATTATACATTCTCACCGGGAGCAACACGATTGACAAAGATAAAATCTACCATACCGGTACAGGACGAATATCACGCATGAAGATGTTTCCAATGAGTCTTTGGGAATCCCTTGACTCTTCCGGTGAAGTTTCCATTCATGAACTATTCAACAACCCCACCTATGATGTTGACGGACGTATAGGAAAGCTTGATATTCCTGAACTCATCCGTGTGGCATGCCGAGGTGGATGGCCGGCTACACTCCAACTATCCCTCAAAGCAGGCATGATGGTAGCAAAGGATTATGTCAACAGCGTTTGCGACAATGATATCTCCGCCATCGACAGGAAACAGCGCAACCCCAAGATTGCACGCCAAATCCTTCGGTCGTATGCTCGCAACATCAGCACACTTGCAAAGAAAAGCAGCATCCTTGCCGATGTCACATCTTCGGGCGAGATAACCCTCTCCACAACCACCTTCGATGACTATGTCAGTGCCTTGGAGAAGCTCTTCGTCATACAAGACATTGATGCCTGGTGTCCCGCCATCCGCAGCAAGACAGCCATCCGCAGCATGCCCAAGCGTTGCTTTTGTGACCCTTCCGTTGCCGTAGCCGCTATGGGAGTCAATGCCGAGGCACTCGAAACCCAACTCAAGACCTTCGGTTTCATCTTTGAACAAATGTGCGTGCGCGACCTTCGGGCTTATACGGCCGACTTTCATAGCCACATATCCTACTATCGCGATCGCTATGGTTTGGAGGCCGACTTGGTGCTCCATCTTGAAGACGGACGTTATGCACTCATAGAATGCAAGCTTGGTAGCCGAGAGATAGAGGATGGTGCCGCCCATCTCCTTGAAATAAAACGACTGATACAGGAGCACAACAAGACAGAGCGCCAAACTCCACTCCGAGAACCCGACCTTCTTCTTGTCCTGACAGGCGGCCACATGGCCTATACCCGTACCGATGGAGTAAAAGTTATCCCTCTCTCTTGTCTGAAAGACTGAGGGATGCTCTCTCTACATGCCTGCAACTTGCCACAATGTCAAATAATCGTTTCATATATCAGTGTTTATTTCATTTATCACAAAAGCACCTATCATATCACCACAAGAAGCCAAGTGATGCACCATCCATCATGTATTATTACTAATCAATAGTGCCCCATGACTCACCTATTATTAACATTCAACGATTCGATTCTGCATTAAACGGTTTATGCAATAGTATTTTATAAATACCAACTATATATCCCCACCCATAACTAACATGTACCGTAAAATAAAGCAATGGTTGGTATAATAAAAGCCCCCACTTTTTAGTTTTCTTAATCGACTTCATAGTAAAGTAGAAAGACAAAAACAGATATATAAGCAGCACTAATACATACATTGCAGCAATCACCCAACTTAGACAACTCAACACACCACCTACAATCAACCCAACTACAAATAACAATGGGAAAAATTGTCGAATCGTAGCAGGAGTTCCAAGTTTCTTATTCACTAAAGGCTTATATAGACCATACTGATAGAACATCTTCCGAACCTTACTAATCTTATCACGGGCATAATATTTTGTAAATATACTTGGTATCAAGTATATCTTTCCCCCATTATTTATAATACGTCCGTTGAGTTCATCATCTTGATTACGAATCAACTCATTATCGTACAGTCCAACCTTATCAAACACCTCACGTTTGAAGCAGCCAAAAGGAACCGTGTCAACTTGTTTTACCTCATCACAGCCAATACGAAAATATGAATTCCCCATACCAAACGAGCTACTTAAAACCTCGGCAATAGCATATTCCTTTGAAGAAGGGCCACAAGGAAGTGTTTCACACAATGCACCTACATTATCTGCTCCCAATTCTTTCAAGTATTTTACCAATGCAGAAAAATAGTTTACCGGATACTCCACATGACCATCCAGTCTGATAATCACATCACCCCTACTTGCTTTAATGCCAGCATTCATCGCATATGGCACAATCCTCTTCTGATTATCAAGAAGCTTAATGAATGGATATTTTTCAGTGTAGGTTGCAATAATTTCACGAGTCTTATCTGTACTCATACCGTCCACAAAGATGATCTCTAAATCGTCTTTAGGATAATCTTGAAGCAATAAAGAGTCAATACATTTTGCTATATATTTCTCTTCATTGTAAATGGGACAAACAACTGATAACATATCACATCTGTATTCATTGTTATTAAGCCTGCGCAGAAGCAAACCTCACGAGGTTCACCTCTGCACAGACTTCCTTTAATTAAATCTTTTCCTCAAATCCACGGAAGTGAACATTCAGTTCGTGGAGGTGCTCAAGCAGAGTTCCGAGGGGAGTACCTTTCGTCATCTTGGCAAAGGCATTCACATCTTTCGGGAAGCACTTACCGCCATAGCCGA
>CALZOH010000163.1 GCA_945827465.1 uncultured Prevotellaceae bacterium | reverse complement strand
TGGATTTATTTTGGCGGGGTTGGCGGGGATGGGGTTGGCGGGGAAGGTCGGAGGATAGGGATTGGGATGGTGCGGTGAGGGAGGAGAGAAGGTTGCTGAGGAGTTCTTTGTCTTTGGTGAGCTGGGCGATTTGGTCGCGGAGGGTGTGGATGATGGCATCGCGTTGGGCGATGGCATCGTCTTTTGCATCGAAGATGGTACGGATGGAGAAGAAGCCTTCCGGGGAGCGCATCAGGTTTTCGAGTTCGTCTTTTGTGGGGATGATAATAGGGTCGCTTTTTTGCGTGCCGATATTTACGCCATGCTCATTGATAAAGGCGGAACCTCCGCCTGCTACATGCACATGAGGGGCAAAATGGTTGGATTTATCCATTTGGCCTTCGCCACGGATAAGCCACTCGGCAGATACGTCTGGGAATCTATCAAGAACTTTCACTACGACAGGGAGAGTTAGACCATTATGGCCGTTTAGTTGCCTTGAAAATTTGATACGCTGCGTTTCAGAGCCTGCAAGCTCTGCTACGCTCATCTGCTTTTCAGAGAGTACGTATTTGATACGGTCTGATATGCCAAAATTGCTACTCACAAGAAAAGATAATTTACGATTATTAAGAATTTATTTCCATATTTTAAGATTACGGCGTAACAATTTTGTTATGTCGTAACTTTTTTATACCTTTGCACCGGTTTTGAAAACGAGGCCGACGGATATAGCAGCAGCCGTACAGACGGGGTCTGCATTCCGGGAAAAGGTATGATGATGATGGTAGGTTGCTTCATGCTGGCAATAAGGGGCAACGCTACAATCGGAGGATGCAAGTCTCGCGCTCGAAACAAGCTCCATGTGTCAGCGGGCGAAATTTAGTTTGGCGACTGTTCGCCCGCTGATTTTAAGGGGATGCAAAAATACACAATTTTTTCGATATTGCAAAATTTGATACGCGGAATCGAAAAGAAAGGAAATAAATTCTTAATAATAGAAAATAAAATGGCAACAAAAAGAATTGCAAAGATAGAGCCTGCATTCAGGCGTTGGTTGAGCGAAGAGGAAGCCATCGGTTGGCTGAATATCACCCGCAGAGAATGGGAAGAGCGATTCAAATTCAAAATGCGCTTGTATCCGGGTGGAAATTACGACAAGGAGCAGCTCAACAAAATGATGGAGGCTATGGTGGTGATCAATCCAAAGTAGCGCGCTGGATAGCCGCTAACTAACTAACTGATACAATCACGCTGCGAAGCGTTGCGACCGAAAGGTCTGTTAAATGAATTTCTTTTTCATTACAAGTTTGGATTAAAAGTTTTCATATTGTTTTGACATTAAGCCGGAAGGCGCTGTGAAGTGGTGACCGGCAGCCCGAAAGGGTTTATGGTTAATGATTTTCATGATTTTATAACTACAAGCCGGAAGGCGCTGCGAAGCGATGACCGGCAAAACTGCTCACGTGGGGTATCTGCTGTTGAGTAGGCTGACGAGCCTAACCAGAAACGGCCAAACGGCACAGAGGTTCGAGTCCTCTGGTGGGCACAAAACAAAACCCTGACGGCTTGGGTGAAAGTCGGATAGTTAATAGTGTTAATAAGGGGAACGGCAGGGTAACTGCCCTGCCGGAATCTCCAAAACAAAAAGGAGAAGATGGATATGAAGGCAATGATGAGAATAGCTTTTGGTATAGCAATGCTCGCACTGGTGGCTGTGATCGTGGTGATGGTGGTTCGCACATGGTGGGCACAAGGAGGACAAAACATTGGGCAACTGGTGGCCGCATTGGTGTTTTACGGGGCAGGTGGATTCGCGATTTGGTACACGGGGGATTCGGCGCTACGAAAGGAAAAATAGGGGCGAAAACACTTTACGAGGTAAAAGGAGGGTGCTTTTACGAGGTAAAAGGTGGTTCCTTTTACGAGGTAAAAGGATTCGAGCTGCATTTCGGGAGATTTTTCGGGAGAATTTTCGGGAGATTCGGCAGTTAAAAACAGCCGAAACCGAACGGCAGAATCAATTAGACAAAATTTAATAACATAGCATAAAAGAAATGAAAGAAGAAACGAAAATTAGGGTGGCGAATAAGCTGGTGAAGAACGAGTTCATCAACATAGACCCATTGAAGGAGGATGCGTGGACGCTGCCACGGCTGCCGATGGTGTTCGTGGTGAATGAGGAGGTATGCTTGACATACTACGCGGCGGCAAGGGTGGCATACGGGATGAAGAATCCGAAAATCGAAGTGTTTACCATTGACGAGGCGGTGGACTGCCTCAGAGAGAATGGCACGATGGACGTGAGCGTGGAAGAGATGACGGTAAGATGGAGCGCAGACGTGTTAGGGTCGCTTTTCATGGGGCGGTTCTTGTTTGCGGACAGAACGGTGGATGCTGAAATGTTTGTGCCGAACGTGGTGTGCGGATTGCAGGAGGGCAACAGGCATTGGGGGCTGTACAACAAGACTATCATGTGGAAAATAAAGGAGTGCAGGCGATTGAGCGCTTTGCCTCCGGTGTTTAGAGTATAAATAATTAAAAACAAAAAGAAAGATGAAAGAATTTCTTGTAAAAATCGAGCGGGTGACGCTTAAAGGCGAGCCTAAACAGAAGATCAGCCAACGCGGGGAGCCTTACACGGCTTACAGCTACGATGTGGAGATTTCCGCAGGCGATGACATGTTCCTGATTGACAAGTTTATCATGGTGAAGGCTGGTGGCACCATTGAGGAGGCTATCAAACGCGAGAACTTGTTTGCTGGTGCTGTGGGCATGATGAAGATTTCTTCGAGCATTGGTGAATACACGAAGGAAGGTAAGACATACCGAATTGGGCGATTGCGCATTGAGGGCTTTGACTGCTACAACAAGCGCGAGGAGGCAGAGGCGCAGAGGATGATAGATAACGCGAATGCGGCACAAGCGGCTGCGGAAGCGGCTGAACAATCGAAGGCGCAAGCAGCAGCGGTACCTCCGGAAATTCCGACTGAGACGGTGATGGGGGATGGCAGCGGTCTGCCATTTTAAGTAAACGATACTAAAATGATACGACAATGGAAAAGATGAATAGCGCAATGGCACAAGTATATGCTGACATTAGCTTGGCGAGATACGGCGGCTTCTTTGCTGCCAATAAGAAGAACTATGGCGAGACGGTGTGCGCCGGACGGAGAACAAGAATGCAATACTTGCGCAAGCATAAGTTGGGCAAGTTTGCGAAAAAACATAAGTAAGCAATGAGCGAGCAGCATATAGACATATTAGATGAACGGGAGCAGAATGAGGATGCGGCGCTTGAAACATTTCTGAAAGAACTGAAATGGCAGGATGAGAGCATCGACGACTGCATATTTGACGTTACAAAGCCGGATATACCGGTCAGTTATACCTACGATTGGCGGGGCGTGATATTCTCGCCTTTGGGCGGTTTGACGGGACTGAATGGGCGGCCTGGTAACGGAAAAACGATGACATTTAGCATGATGATTGCTGCCGCGCTGAGAGGTGAGTACTGTGGGCTGAGGTGCTTGATTGACAACGCTACATGCCTATACGTGGACACAGAGATGGAGGTGGTCAATCACCAGCGCACAGTACGAAGAATCTACGATATGGTCGGTTGGCCGCAAATGGTCAAACAGGAGCGGTTCAATTCTATCATGCTTCGTGAGGTGAACGATGCTTCCGCAAGGTGGAGAAAGGTACTGAAAGCCATTTGGCAATACAAGCCGAACATGGTGTTTTTGGACGGCATGATCGACATTGTGAATGATTTTAATGACAACAAGGAATGTCAGGAAAGGATTTACCAATGTATGGCCGTGGCGAGCCACTACAACATTTCCGTTTGGTGCTTGCTGCACCTTAATCCGGGGAGCGAGAAGGCCGTTGGTCACTTGGGCAGTTTCCTCGAAAGAAAAGCGACTGACATTTTCGTCACGAGCAAGGATGAGGACACGCAGACTATGAAGGTGAAGCACGTGAAGCAGCGACTAAAAAAGGTTGAGGACGTGCATTTCCGAGTGGAGGATGACGAACGGCATTATGGGCATCCGGTGATACTTGGCGAAGCAGAGGTGCAGGAGGCCATAGAGGAAAGGCTGTCAGAAGAGCCGCTGGTGATGAAGATGGATTGGGGCCCGAAAGGATTCAGTTTTTCCGAGATAGCGGACTTCCTGAAACCGCAAGGCATACGGGGTGTCAAAAAGATATACGCTGAAATAAACTTGGCATTGAAAAACGGACTTATCCGCCAAGAGCCAAACAAGCGGTATTATCTGAACAATCCACAAACCAATCAGGACACGCAGATGTCACTTGACGAAGACAATTCAGCGCCATTCTAATCGCCCTTTTCCCGTTTTCCCTTTTCTCTCTATCTATCTATAAATAGATAGAGAAAAAGGGAGAAACAGGGAGAAACGGCTACGATAGAGCCGACACACCTATTTCTTTTGCCATCTCGCGCGCGCAATATAGGCTTATAATGGAATTTATTATTTTAATTATTGACGGCTGAAAAGCCAAAAAAACGAAGAACAATGAGAATTATTGATACACGAATCGAGACCATGCAGATTGAGCTGCTGGAAGCGAGTAAAGAGATTAAGAGATGTACAAACTGCTACAACGGGCGTCTGCTTTTAGATACGTTGGGTGGAAGGTTCGATACCTATACCAACCCGGAAGAGGCGCTCGCAAATAAGGCATTTATGATGCGTGAGATTATTGACGAGGGCGATTCCGAATGCGACGGCTCTACTTGTATGCGTGTGAGCGTTGTGGTGGATGTTTTCAAGCGCGATAATGACGAACCGAGATTCTCGCCATGCGATGAGAACGAGGTGAGCGATGCGATTGATTATTACTACAAGTCACGCAAGGAGGCAGAGCAGGAGGAAGCGCAGGAGGATGCAAATAAGGAGGATGACGGATTCGACATGATTGAAGGGCTTCCGTTTAAGGCTGATAAGTTGGTTTATTATAACGCAAAAACTGGAAAGCCGGATTCGTACAGAACGGTTATTGCTCTTACTGACAATGGTTTTTGGTTTGCCGGAAGATACCAAGACGGATGTTGGAAATTCAAAGATGGAGGAGTTTTTGACCCGGAAGCAGCAGGCGGTGAGGTGGTTGCTTGGTTTGAAGTTCCTTTATTACACAAGATTCAATAAATAATAATCAATGGAAAAAATTACGGAGGATAGAATTAAGAGTGCGGCGAGGATCGTGGACGTGATGCGGCACTACGGGGTGGACTTGGGGCAGATGAGCTGCGGTAACTATTACCCGCTTTCGCCATTCCGCGAGGATAGGCACAGGGGCAGTTTCGTAGTGAGCGAGATCCGAAACATCGCGACCGATTTCGCTACGGGCGAGAGTTGGGGACCGATAGACGCTATGTTGGTGCTTGAATATGGCTCGCGCGATAAGGCGACCGTGAAGGAACACTACGAGGATGTGCTGAGGTTGCTTGCGGCCATGTACGGAATCATCGTGGATGACAAGCCGGTGCCAAAGGTTGTGCAGCGCCCAATCATTCAGAAAGAGGAACTGAAAGAACGCCCGCAGATGGTTTGGCCGTTCGAGGTCACCGCACTCTACCTCCGTAATTTCAAAGAAAATCCGTTGATTCAATACTTGGCTTCTCTGCCGCTCGCAATAGAGGATAGGGAGCGCATGGTGAAAGCGCTGCAAGAGTACCGCGTTGGAACGAGCATGACTGAGAAGCAAAAAGGATGGACGGTGTTTTGGCAGATAGCGCCTGACGGAAAAATCTGGGACGCTAAGCTCATGAAATACCAGCCGGACGGACACCGCGTGAAGGAGGGATATGCCAACGATTGGTTGAGTTCGATGGCGAGAAAAGCCGGAACGCTCGACACGGAGAAGTACCAAACGAAGAAGTGCTACTTCGGAATGCACCTGATTGATAGATACCCAAACGCAGAAGTCTGCATCGTAGAGAGCGAAAAGACCGCCATTATATGCAGCGCGTTTGTGGATATGGATAAGCGCATTTTCCTCGCGAGCGGTGGGCTTAGTTATCTGACACCGATGCGTATGCAGCCGCTGATCCTGCGCAACCGTTACATCACGCTAATCCCCGATAAGGACGGGCACGATAAATGGAAAAAGCAGGCGGAACTGATAGCCTACCCGCGATTGACCGTGAGCGAGATAGTGCAGAAGCATTGGATAAAAGCAGACGGCCCGAAAGCCGACATAGGCGACATTCTGATACGGATGAGCCACGGAATAGAGGAAACGACCGTAGAACGTGCCGCAAGGCTGTTGGGTGTGGAAAATGTGGATGAAGGTTTTGCTGAATTGATTGAAATGTTAGACCTGAGAATTGACGATGAACCAAGATGAATTAAACAAGATGGCCGATGAGCTGCTCGCAGAGGCAGAGGAGCTCGACGTGCTCGACCGTAAGAACGGCGAGACCGTTTCCTGCAAGATTGGCAGAAAGGAACGGCAGGCGTTTCAGCGGCTCTGCGACAAACTCGGTTGCACCATCAACGAGGCGATGCAGATGTGTATTGACGTGCTCAGGCGCTATATGGAGGACAGGTATAACCTCAGCCCGGAGATGCAGCGCATTATTGATTTGTTTGAGAATCCTAAAAAATGGAAAGGGCATATCAATCTTGCCGAGACGATGAGCAGCAAACACGCAGAGGCGGCCATTTATTTCCTCAGAAAGGAAGGCGACAAGGGCGTGCGGCTGGTGATGGTGATAGGCGATGCGGAGAACATGCACCGCGAAGAGACGGTGAACCAGCAGGATATTCTCAACACGTTTCTCAAATCGTATGATGAGCGTATGTATTCCAAGTTGCTTTTGGTAGGGCGAAAAATCGGGACGCAAAGTTGCGATTACGTAATCAGACATTTGATAGACGAGTACGTGCCAGAGAGCGAGGATGCAGACGAGATACGCCGGATGTTCGAGGACTCGAGGCGGTCGGACTTTGGGCGGCAGATGCACGAGGGCGGGCCATACCGCAGGACGATGCGCAACTCTATGAGCTATTTGGATAAGAAAGAAAACAAACAACTAAATCTATTTGGAGATGGGCAAGACGAAGATCGGAATGTATAGGCATAGCGCAACCTATAACAGGCTGATAAACTCTACACGATGGCGCGCAATAAGGGCACAGCAGCTCGCAGAGCACCCCTTCTGCGAACTGTGCGCCAAGAAGGGCGTGTATTACCAGACTGGCGCCACGGATGTGCATCATATTGTGCCCGTTGATAGCGCTCGCACGGAGGAGGAAGCCGAACGGCTGGCATATGGCACAAGCAATCTGATGAGCCTTTGCCATAAGTGCCATAGCGATTTGCACAAGGCCGAGCGCTCGCACAGCCGTAAGTCACACCAAAAGCGAGCCGAAGAAGAGCTTGCTCGATGGATAGAAGGAGTAACTAAAAGCA
>CALZOH010000162.1 GCA_945827465.1 uncultured Prevotellaceae bacterium | reverse complement strand
TGGATTCGCCTTCGGTCAGTTCAATCACGCGTGCGCCGTTGATATCAAGGTTGAAGTAGACGGTATGACCTCCTGAGTAACGTCCATAAGCCAATAAAATGCCTTGGTAAAGCACCGCGTAGTCGTCATCGTGGTCATGTCCCACAAAAATACCTTTCACGTCGCCCATTTCTTTCATGCAGGCGAAGAGACCGGAATTCAGTACCGGCGAACAACATTTCTCTTTGCGTGTACCAATCAAATCGCAGCTTTCATCAGAGGCTGCAATGGCGTATTCAGGCAGCGGAATGTGGAAAAAGGCCAGTGCGGGAAGGGGCTTGCCTCCATTCTCGTTGGTCAAGCGGCTGCTCTCTTTGCGATACCAGTCAATCTGGTCGAAGTGAATGTAGTCGTAGCCCTTCACGCCTTCAATGCGCGAATAGGTATTGGAGTCGAAAACGTAGAGCACCTCGGCCGTTTTCTTGCCGTCGGCACTGAGAATGGGCAATAGATAGTTTGCTTGCCCCGTAATACCTTCTACGGCTTTGCCGATATGATGGGGATACGTGGAAACGAGGTCATAAAGTTCCTTGCGGCTCATGCCGTTTTCGTCGTCATGATTACCGAAAGTCAGGGCGAAGGGCACTTTGAAGCGTTCAATGCGGTCGAGAACGGTCTTCATACTTTCAAGTGCCGGTTTACCGAAGATGACATCACCGGTCAGCACTACCAAATCGGGCTTTTCAGCCTTTAAAACGGCGTCGATGTTCTCCAAGGCCAGCGTGGCCTTCGGGTTGTTGTGGATGTAGTGCACGTCTGTGAGTTGCAAAATCTTGAATTTTCCATTGTCGTGGAACTTCAATGAACTTTGAGCGGCGCATCCGATGGAGATAAGCAGCCCTCCTATCAAGGTTATAAAGAATTTCTTCAGATACATGATGTGAAATATTAATAAGGAGTTTTGTCTGTTTTTTCTTGCCAATTCTTAAATGCCACCAAGGCTTCGTCTCTCAAGAGCGTGACCACCGGAAGTTTTCGCTCAGCTTGCGGTCGCGCCAGTTCTTCGTAGATCATGGAATCGTCAAAATCGATGTCTTTGGCATCGTCCTTGGTATTGGCAAAGTAGAGTTTGTCTATGTGGGCCCAGTAGATGGCCGACAAACACATGGGGCAGGGTTCGCACGAGGAATAGATTTCGCATCCGCTCAGGTCGAAAGTACCCAACTTCTCACAAGCATTTCTGATGGCGCATATCTCGGCATGTGCCGTGGGGTCGTTGTGAGGAACTACGCGGTTAGCACCGGTTGCCACCAGTTGATTGTCCTTTACGATGACGGCACCAAAAGGTCCGCCGCCTTGTTTAACGTTTTCAATCGAGAGGCGTATGGCTTCTCTCATCCAATCTTCAGGAGTCATAGTGATGAAATTATTAAGAACTACGCAAAGTTACTGGATTTTTCGTAACTTCGGCGAGCAAAAATTTCAAATTTATCGTGAATGAAGAAAATACTCTTGCTATCGTGCATTGTTTTGGCCTGTTTGGGCGTTGATGCACGGATAACAACCGGTGGTCCGGTTGATCATGTGAATCCGTTGGTAGGCTCTCTGTCGAGTTTTGAACTTTCTACCGGAAATTTATATCCGGCCATCGCCCGTCCGTGGGGCATGAATGCGTGGACACCTCAAACCGGGCGAAACGGCGACGGTTGGGCCTACACCTATAACAACCATCGGCTGCGCGGTATCAAGCAAACCCACCAGCCCAGTCCCTGGATCAACGACTACGGCGTATTCTCCTTAATGCCGACAACGGGCAAACCAATCTTTAAGGAAGACGAAAGAGCCAGTTGGTTCAGCCATTTTGCCGAGGAGGCTACTCCTTATTATTATAAGGTATATTTGGCCGACTACAATGTGACTGCCGAGGTGACTCCTACAGAGCGTGCAGCTGTGTTTCGCATTCATTATCCGCGGGGTCAGGAAGCCTATCTCACGGTCGACGCATACGATAAAGGTTCGTATGTGAAAATCATTCCCGAGCAGCAGCGCATCATAGGCTATACCACCCGCAATAGCGGTGGTGTGCCTGATAATTTTAAGAATTTTTTTGTGATGGAGTTCGACCGTCCGTTCACCCTGACACAGGTAGTAACGGATGACGGTACCTTGCTTGACGGTAAGGAACGCCAAGGCAACCATGCCGGAGCCGTGGTAGGTTTCGGTAAGGATGGAGGTGAAGTTCATGTGAAGGTCGCTTCGTCGTTCATCAGCTGGAAACAGGCCGAACTCTCATTGGAGTGTGAGGTCGGAAAGCGTTCGTTTGAGCAGGTGCAGAAGGAAGGAGCCAATGCTTGGAACGAACTTTTGGGTCGTATCGAGGTTGATGGCGCCAATACCGATGCAGCGCGCACTTTCTATTCCTGTTTATATCGTTCTCTGCTTTTCCCCCGAGCCTTCTTTGAACTGGATGCTGCCGGTAAGCCCGTACATTACAGTCCCTTTAAGGGTACGGTCGAAAAAGGCTATCTTTATACCGACTTCGGACTGTGGGACGTATTCCGTGCCCTCTTCCCATTGCTGAACTTTGTCTATCCCGAGACGGCTTCACGCGTGCAGGCCGGCTTCGTCAATATGTTTTTAGAGAGTGGATTCCTGCCCGAGTGGGTGAGTCCGGGTCATCGTGGCTGTATGGTCGGCAACAATTCTGCTTCGGTGGTGGCCGATGCCTATCTTAGCGGCTTACGGGGCTATGATGCCGAAGTATTATGGAAAGCTGTCGTCCACGGAGCCAATGCCGTCCATCCCAAGGTGTCTTCCACCGGACGTCTCGGCTATCAGTTATACAATGAGTTGGGCTATGTTCCCTGTGATGCCGGCATCAACGAGAGTGCGGCACGCACTTTAGAGTATGCTTACGACGATTGGTGCATCTTCCGTTTCGGTCAGGCTCTCGGTAAGTCAGAGAAAGAACTCGCTCCTTTCCGCCGCCATGCCATGAATTATCGCTTGCTCTATCATGCACCGTCGGGATTGATGAGCGGCAGAAAGAAGGACGGCTCCTTCCCCGACCATTTTAACCCGCTCAAATGGGGTGACGCCTTCACCGAAGGTAACAGCTGGCACTATAGTTGGTCGGTATTTCACGATGTGGCAGGCCTGATTGACCTGATGGGAGGTAAGGAGCGTTTCAACCAAATGCTCGATTCCGTCTTTGTGCAGGCTCCCGACTTCGACGAGAGCTATTACCGCGGTGTAATCCACGAAATCAGAGAGATGCAAATCATGAATTTCGGTCAGTACGCTCATGGCAACCAGCCCGCCCAGCACATGATTTATCTCTACAATTGGTCGGGCCAGCCCTACAAGACCCAATATTGGTTGCGCGAAGTGATGGACCGCCTTTATCGAGCCACTCCTGACGGCTATTGTGGCGATGAAGACAACGGTCAGACCTCTGCCTGGTTTGTTTTCTCGGCTTTGGGCTTCTATCCCGTGTGCCCTGCTTCGGGTGAGTATGCCTTGGGTGCTCCCTACTTCGATCGTATCGTGGTGAAGTTGCCCGGCGGCAAGCAGTTGCGCATCGAGGCTTCAGGTACCGAAAAAGGTGAGCGTTACGTCGACGACCTTCGTTTCAACGGCGAGGAATATCGTCTGAACTATCTGCGTCGGGCCGACTTGCTCAAAGGAGGCTTGTTGCAGTTCAACATGAGCGATCAACCTAATTTGAAGCGTGGTAGCACCGATGAGTCTTCGCCTTATTCCTTCTCACGGGCGAGTGTGTCGTCGGCGAAATAGACCATCTACCATCAGGCATCGTTATCCCCATGGGGTAGTAACGGTGTCTGATGGCTCGATCGTCCTGTCGGTCGTGGGGTTCGACCCAATTTTATAAGTAAAGATTTTGTTATTCCATAGAATTATTGTTAATTTGCAAAGCAAAGAAGTATGACATGTATTGGTTGACAAAGGTTTTTCGCTTCTATTGCGACGGCTTTCGCAGCATGACCATAGGGCGTACCTTGTGGATCATCATCATCGTCAAGTTGGTGATTATTTTTGTGCTGTTGCGAATCTTCTTCTTTCGACCTGCCATGAGCCATCTTTCGCCTCAGGAGAAGCAAAACCATGTTGCCGACGAATTGTTGCAGCCCAAGTCGGGGCTTCTGAACGAGTCATCAGGCCAAATTCATGTTGTACCCATCCATTGATTAATATCTATAAAAACGCATCAATATGTTATCATCTGTCGATGTATCTCTGATTGACTGGTCGAGGGCCCAATTTGCCCTTACGGCCATGTATCATTGGTTGTTTGTCCCACTCACGTTGGGATTAGGTGCCATTATCGGCATCATGGAAACCGTGTATTATGTAAAGCGCGATGATTTTTGGCGTCGCCTTACTCAGTTTTGGATGAAGCTTTTTGCCATCAATTTTGCTGTTGGTGTGGCAACGGGCCTTATTTTGGAGTTTGAGTTCGGTACCAATTGGAGCAATTATTCCTGGATAGTCGGTGACATCTTCGGAGCACCGCTGGCCATTGAAGGAATAGTTGCCTTCTTTATGGAAGCTACGTTCATCGCAGTCATGTTTTTCGGATGGAAAAAGGTTAGTCCGGGCTTCCATCTGGCTTCTACCTGGCTCACGGCCTTGGGTGCCACCTTCTCTGCGTGGTGGATTTTGGTAGCCAACTCCTGGATGCAGTATCCGGTGGGTATGGAATTTAATCCCGAGACGGTGCGTCACGAAATGGTATCGTTCGTCAGCATTGCCCTATCGCCCATGGCTATCGTGAAGTTCCTTCATACGGTGTCGAGTGGCTGGATGACGGGCGCAGTTTTTGTGGTGGGTGTCAGCAGTTGGTATTTATTGAGGGGCAGACAGCAGCAGTTTGCCCGTGCCAGCCTCGGTGTCGGTACGGCATTCGGCTTGTTCGCCTGTTTTTTTGCCATGTTCAGCGGCGATATGTCGGGTGTTACGGTGGCAGAAAAGCAACCGATGAAGTTAGCTTCGTTTGAAGGACTCTACGATGGCAGTGAGCACGCCCCATTTACGGTGGCCGGCCCCATTCAGATTCCCAATATGCTCACATTCCTGGCTACTCACAAGATGACAGCCTTCGTGCCCGGCATCAATGACATTCTCAATGGCGGTTACGAGCTCGAAGACGGCACCAAAGCTCTCTCGGCCGAGCAGAAGATGGCTTATGGACGTGAGGCAATGGCCTCGTTCACGGCCTTCCGCGAGGCTGATAAGGCCGGCGATATGGCTGCCGCTGCCGTGGCCAAGAAAGATTTGATGGAAAAAATGCCTTATTTTGGCTACGGACACATTCAGAGTCGCGAAGAACTCGTTCCGCCTGTGCCCCTGCTCTTCTGGTCCTTCCGCATCATGGTGGGATTGGGCGGTTTGTTCGTGCTTCTTTTTGTGGCACTTCTTTTCCTGATCATCAAAGATCGGCTGATGAAGTTCCCTTTGTTGCTCAAGGGCGCTGTGGCCTGCATTCCGTTGGTCTACATTTGCAGTCAGGCCGGTTGGATTTGTGCCGAAGTAGGGCGTCAGCCTTGGGCCATTCAAGACTTGCTGCCCGTGAGTGCCGCCGTGTCGGGCATTCAGACCGCCTCGGTACAGATTACGTTCTTCTTATTCCTGTTGCTCTTTACCGTTTTGTTGGTGGTGGAAATCAGAATTATGCTTCAAGCCATCCGCAAAGGTCCCGATATGCAATAATGTTTTATTTAAATAGGATTTGACTATGATTACTTATGCTTTTCTGCAACAATATTGGTGGTTCCTGATCGCCCTTTTGGGTGCCATCTTGGTGTTCCTGCTTTTTGTTCAGGGTGCCAATTCCATGATTTTTTCACTCGGACGCACGGAGCAAGAGCGGAAACTGATTATCAACAGTACCGGGCGCAAGTGGGAACTCACTTTTACGACGCTCGTAACGTTCGGCGGAGCCTTTTTTGCCTCTTTCCCTCTGTTTTATAGTACCAGTTTCGGCGGTGCATATTGGCTTTGGGTCTTAATTTTGCTTTCGTTCGTTATACAAGCTGTAGGTTACGAGTTTCAGAACAAACTCGGCAATCTTTTGGGCACTACTACCTTCCGATGGTTCCTGGTGATCAACGGCTTGTTTGGTCCGCTGCTCATAGGCTGTGCTGTGGCCACCTTCTTTAATGGTTCTGAGTTCCTCATCGACAAGTCCAATCTGACCGACAGCCTTCAGCCCGTCATCAGTCGTTGGGCCAATGCCGGTCACGGTCTCGATGCTTTGCTTGATCCATGGAATTTGGTGCTGGGTTTTGCCGTTTTCTTCTTGGCGCGAGTGCTGGGTCACCTTTATATTATTAATAATGTAGAAGACGAGAACCTGCGCTGCCGCAGCAGTGTGCAGTTGATCGGTGCCACGGTGCCTTTCCTCATCCTGTTTGTGGCTTTCTTGGTGCGCACCCTGCTCAAGGACGGTTATGCCTACGACCCCGAGAGTGGCATCGTGAGCATGGAGCCCATGAAGTACTTCCACAATCTTACGGAGATGTGGCAACTGGCCGTTTTGTTGCTCATTGGTTTGGTCTTAGCTTTATATGGCATCATCCGCACCATTGTCAGCAAAACCTATATCCGGGGCATTTGGCCCACGGGTGCAGGTGTTATCCTGGTGGTTTTGGTCTTGCTGTTGCTGGCCGGATGGAATCACACGGCTTATTATCCCTCGAATACCGATTTGCAGAGCAGTCTGACCATTGAAAACAGCTCATCTAGCTACTTCACGTTGAGTGTTATGTCAATCGTGTCGTTGCTGGTGCCGTTCGTAGTGGCCTATATTGCCTATTGCTGGCATGCGTTGGATCGCGGAGGCCTTTCTCATAAGGACTTGGAACAGGGCAATCACCAGTATTAGGATGACTGCCTTGTCAGATTAGAAACAATCAAATCCGTCGACTGAACAGAACGAGTCATCACTCTCTTCAGCCAGGTTACAGAGGGCATCTTCAGCAGAGATGCCCTCTGCTTGTAGTCCGCTTTCTGGTTCTGTAGCTCTGAAGAAACCCTCATCGGTCGATTCGTAATCCATACTTTCGTCATCAATAAAATCGAATACCATCATTTAAGTAGTTTTGTTATCGGCAGCAAAAGTAGGCCGCACTTATTACATACTCATTACGCCCCAATAACATTCTTGTAAATACATCCCTATACTCCTTTTCTCTTTATCAGCCAAAAATCGTAGGGGCGTATCACATACGCCCTCCACGGTAGCGAGGATGCCCATTAAACGATGGTGTTTTGTTCACTGCCATCATTTCATTTTCGCTCACATCAGGGCGTATGCGATACGCCCCTACAGTTGTCGGCGAAAATCAAAATATAACGATACTGACAATGAACGAATCACCAACGAACAAATGGTAAATATGTAGGGGCGTATCGCATACGCCCTCCACGGCGGCGAATATGCCCGTTAAACAATGGCGTTTGTTCGCTGCCAACATTTCATTTCCGCTCACATGAAGGGCGTATGCGATACGCCCCTACGATTTTCTTAATGGCGCAGAAACAA
>CALZOH010000161.1 GCA_945827465.1 uncultured Prevotellaceae bacterium | reverse complement strand
TCACAAAACCTTCCGCGGATTGTGCGGCACGTTTTCGGGGGGTCACAAAACCTTCCGCGGACTGTGCGGCTCATTTTCGGGGGTCCCGGAAACCAGCGCGGACTGTGCGGCTCATTTTCGGGGGTCCCGGAAACCAGCGCGGATTGTGCGGCACGTTTTCGGGGGTCCCGGAAACCGGCGCGGATTGTGCGGCAACGTTTTTGCAGGACGAGAGGAAACGACGAAGGATTTCCCCCCAGCCTTGCGCCGGGAGAAATCCTAAGAAACGGAGAGGAGACTAATCAGCGTAAAGTCCCACTCGATTGCCGGACGGGTCGGCAAAGAGCGCGAAGCAGCCTTTTCCCTCGGCCTGAATCTTCGTCTTGGGCAATACGACCTGCCCTCCCTGCTCTACCACTCGCTGCAACGAGGCATCGAGGTCGTCACAACGGAAGTGAATCAATACACCATGTTCCGACGGACGGAAATCGGGAGCATACGAGACGGCACCCACGGTTTGGCCCTCCTGAACGAAACAAGCCATCTTTTCATCGCCACACTCAGCCACCAGGAGCTGAACACCCATTACTGCTTGATAAAACTCGACCGACCGGCGAAAGTCGGACGCGGGGATTTCAAAGAATGCAATTAAAGTCTTCATTTTTTCTATTCTTTTTCATTTAACCCAAATCGGTCATTAGCGTTATGATGATAACAACTCTTGTTTTTGTTCAGATGTCTCTACGTTTTGAGGGCGCAATGGGGTTCCATTGCAACCGAAAAACGGAAAGGCAGATGACAAAAAGAAAGTTTGTTTGCGCATAATAGTCTAATGACCGATTTGGGTTTAACAGGGTCTTGCGCAAAGACACTGCAAAATTACGGGGAACGCAAGGCGTGGGATAGAAGAAAACAGACATCGTCGCTCAAGGCAGGGAGAAATAGTCGGAAACGGGCGCGCAGGCCACCAAGTACTGCGCCGGGGTGTAACCGGTGAACTGCCGGAACTCCTTGATCATGTGGGACTGGTCGGCAAAGCCGCGGGTCGGCCGTATCTTCCACCCGGCGGGCGAGCTCGGCCAGGGCGGCATCTTCTACATCGTCAATCGCCACGCTGGCCTCGCGAAAGAGCGAAACGGGAGCACCTAAGAACAGCCGGGCGGCATGGGGCTGAAAGACTACGACCAACATGTCGATCCTTCCCTCGATGCGCAGGTCGGAATAGCGGGTAGCCTGCCCGCAGACGAAGTGGCGGGGCTGGAGCCGACCCTGAGTTTGAGAGAAAAGCCGCTGCCCCCGGTGGAAGAAGAGCTGAACACAGCCCCAAGGGATAGAACGCTCGTAGCCGACGCCGGCAGCCGCATCCTGCAGCGTCCAATAATAACGGACGTAAGGCTGCAGGCGGCTCGAAGGGGTGAAGATTTGAAAGGACGACATGTGGGCAGGTATTCTTGAACGAGACGGCAAATGTAGGCAAACCATTCCGGGTTAGCTTGTAGAAAACGGACATTCTTCGACATCCTCCTCGCCACGGCACGAAAACAAAAAGCATTCCGCCTCACCGGGAAACGGAATGCTTTTCTTTTTAACAAGACAGAAGCCTACGCTCTAAAAGCTCACAGGGCAGTCGGCGGCTTTCTTGCCAAACGACGAGGGCTTGCTGCCCATAAAGAACTCAAGCGTACAACCCTTCACCAAGTCTTCATACATCACGTACGAACGCGTGTACTTCTTACCATTGAAGAGCACCTTCTGCACATACTTGTTTTCGGGCGTATTGTTGTGGGCACGGATATGGAGCGTGCGCCCGTTGCCTACATTGACGCGGGCTTCGTCGACGATGGGGCTGCCCAAGACGTAACGGCCGCCGCAAGGCTCTACCTGATAAAGGCCCAAAGCCGAAAGCACATACCAGGCCGACATCTGGCCCACGTCTTCATTACCCGGCAGGCCCATGTGGTCATCGCCATAGAAGGTGTCCATGATTTCGCGCAAGCGGGCCTGACCCTTCCAGGGGCATCCCACGTAATTGTAGAGGTAAGCCACGTGGTGACTGGGCTCGTTGCCGTGAGCGTACTGACCGATGAGGCCGGCAATGTCGGGGGTATAATGTTCGCCCAGGTCGGAGCTGGTCGTAAAGAGGGAGTCGAGTCGAGCGGTAAAAATCTTCTTTCCGCCCAGCAGCTCGCACAAGCCCGTCACGTCGTGAGGAACAAGCCACAAATATTGCCAAGGCGTTCCCTCCGTGTAACTCTTGTGCGGGAGATTGGGCTTAAAGCCAACGGCCGAATCAAAGTTACCCTTATCATCCTTGGGTCGCAAAAAGCCCGTAGCCGGATCGTAAAGCAGACGATAAGCCTGCGAAAGCTTCATAAACGCGTCGTAGTCGGCCTTCTCGCCCAACTGTTTGGCAACCTGGGCAAGGCTCCAATAGTTGAGCGCATACTCCAAAGCCGTAGCCACATCTTCTGTACCCATATTGGTAGGAATGTAACCATAGTGATTGAACTTGTCCAGATGGCGGAAGGGACGCTGCATCGTTGCCTTCATGGCCTGATAAACAGCTTGCTTGTCCTGTTCCTTCACAAAACCTTTGAGAAACATATCTGCCAGCACGGGTACGGAAGAAATACCGACCATACAACCCGTTTCATTGCCCATCAGGTGCCAGATAGGCAAGAAGCCCTGCTCCTGATGGATATGGAGCATCGTCTGCACCCAATCCTGCTGCAACTCGGGGAAAACCAACGTAGCCAACGGATGGTAGGCGCGATAAGTATCCCAAAGCGACCAAGTGGTATAGTTGCGGAAGGTGGCACCCAGATGATTGTTGCCGTCGGAACCGCGATAGTCGCCGTTCACGTCGCAAAACAGCTGCGGGGCAATCATCATGTGATAGAACGCAGTGTAGAACGCCTTGCGCTCACGATCGGAATGGAACGTGGCATCAATGCGGTTCAGCTCGTTGAGCCAACGACGACGGGCCGTAGCCTTCACGCCATCGAAGTTCCAGTCCTTCATTTCAGCCTTGAGATTGGCCAAAGCGTTTTCGGCACTCACGCCCGACACCGACACCTTTACCAACAAAGGCTCTCCCTGCTTGGTGCGGAACGAAGCCAGACCGTAGGTTGCAGGATGTTGAAGAGGCTCGGCGGTCACCACCGAATCGTTCACAGAAGCCTGCCAGGCCGACATGGGCTGGGAAAAGACGGCCGCAAAATAAACATAATGCTTGCTGGCCCAGCCGCTGGAGATGCGGAAACCCGTCACCGTGTAATCGTCGACCTTACGAATGCTGCCCATAATGGGACGGTCGCTGATACCATTCTCCAAGTCGAACACCAAACGCGCATCGGCACCATCGGGATAGGTAAAGCGGAACAATCCGGTGCGAGCGGTAGCAGTCATCTCGGCCTGCACGCCGAAGCGGTCGAGAAATACGGAATAATAACCAGGCTGAGTCACCTCGCGGTTGTGACTGAACGTTGAGAAGAAGCCCGACTCGGGCTGGTCGGCCTTTCCGCGATGAAGCGACACCTTGCCCACTACCGGCATCAAGCAAATATCACCCAAGTCGGCACAACCCGTACCGCTGAGATGAAGCATACTGAAACCCTTAATGGTATTGTCGGGATAATTATAGCCGGAACACCAGTCCCAGCCTTCACCCATCTGATTGGGACCTACATTCACTGCGCCGAAAGGGATATTGGCTCCCACAAACACATGACCATGGTTGTCGGTTCCGATAAGCGGATTCACATCGTCAACATGGTCGGCCGAAACAACGGCTGCCGGACACATGAAACACACCACTAAGATTAAAGCTGATAAAAATCGATTCATATAATATAGATTGTTTGATTCTTTGGGAATAATAGCGGCCGTCATCAACCGCAGCACAAATTTAAGACAATTTCTTGGGATAAAGCACGAAAGAAGCGACGAACCGCAAACTCCCGACCCTTTCGCAATGGCAATAAAAAAGCCCGGGCAAAACCCGGACTTTTTTATATTGAAACGAAAGATTATTTCTTCTTCGGCAACTGGAAGAACCAATACTGACGATTCTTCATCTTCTCATAAAGTGATGCGTCATAATCGTTGGCATCAGAGGTAACAGAAGAATTGCGACGAGCCATCTTCCATGCGAACCAATCTGTACCATCAAGACCGGCATCGTTCTTATGAGCAGCGAAGCGGAGCAGGTCGGTAAAGCGATGACCCTCAAATGCTGTTTCAAGAGCGAACTCATCGATAATCAAGTTCTCAACAGCGTTGATGATTTCATCCTGTGAAGGACCGAATACTGCACCAACGGAAGTGTTCTTAGCCTGATCCTCTGCAAGCAGAATATCGTTGCCGATATGGAGAGAATCCTCTACTTCCTTCTGCTGCTCATAGGTCCAGCTGTTGCGACGAGCTCTGTCTTCAGCCACCTTCTTAGCCACCATGCGGGCATAAGTGAAGATGGTATCTTGATAGCCACCCGTATTGCCGCAACCACGGCTGTGGATACCGGCACGTGTGGAAGTTTCGGCAGCTGTATTGTTCCAAGTTTCCTCGGTCCAGAACTTACGGATGAAGTCATACTTCTCAGCACGCTCCATTTCGTCAACCGTCAGGTAATACATACCACCGGTATAAGCCTGAGGCTGGGTAGCGAAGTAAGGAACATCAAATTGAATCAGCGTAGAGTCAGCCTCGTAGCCATCGGCATACAACAAAGTATCATAAACCATGCTATCGGCAATTTCGCTATGAGGATATGCCTTGATAACGCCCAAGGTTACATCACCAGAATCAGTCGGAACAACGTAGTAAACATTGTCGTCAATGTCCTTGCGAGACAAAGAGGGGAAGTTCTGACGGTTCAAACCATCCTTCAATACACCGAACGCAATCTGGGGGAAGCCCAAACGGTTGATGGCCTCAGCAAAGTTCAGATAAACCTGAGCCTTACGATAGAGCGGAATGCGATACTGCAGTGAGAAGCCGTAAGCATCAGTAGAAACAGCAGAAGCTCTTCCCGACAACGGAGCAAACTTGTCGATGATACGAGAGATTTCACCGCGAGTGAACTGTACACTCGGAGCAGTTCCGTAAAGACGACCGTCACCTGAGCCTTCAATATAATTGATAGTCTCTGTGCCATTGTTGGACTTCCAGATGCAGAACTTCTGAGCCTCATTCAAGGAAATATAGCTCTGAGAAGGAATGATCTGCTGGAAACGCTCATTCGGAGAAGTAGTGATAGTAGCAGAAGAACCACCATTAGTCGTAGAGGTTGTCTCGAAACCGAAGGTCTGGGCAATACCCGTCATCGTAGTACCGATTACGGAGTTGGCAGCACCGACAGTAACAACCAAATTTTCATTTGTATTGAAACCACTGAAGATATTCAACCAATTTCCGGAATGGGCATATACCGACGTTATAACACCATTAGAAGAGGTCTCGCTATAACCGCACTGGAAGACATTATTGTTATCGGCAGGAGAACCGATCTTGGTATCCGTGAAGTAATCATAATAAACTTCAGCTGCTTTCTCGTACTGGTTAGCCATCAGGTACAACTCACCCAATACCAACTGAACGGGGATGAAGCAATAACGTGAACTGGTGGTTACGCTACCATTGTTAATGTCACCATACTTAGGCATACCATACTGAAGCTGCAACTCATAAGCGCGACGAAGGCCGGCTTCGAGCAACATATCAACCAAGTTAGAACGATTGACGCGCGGAGCGTTCTGTTCCAAGCTGGCAGCCTGCTCTGTGCTGGAGATAGGCTCGGTGATGAAAGGAACTTCACCATAGTAACGAACCAACTGAGTGTAAGTCCAAGCACGGATTACTTGAATCTGAGCATACTCACGCAACATTTCGGGCACACCGTTCTTTGACAAAGTGGTGTCAACGCGAGCCATATAGAAGTTGCAAGAGTTGATGATATGATAATAGTCTGCAGCATTCAACAAGGTGCAAGAACCATCCTCAGGATCTTCGAAGTTGGCAATGCTCTTGATGGAATCGGTCGTATAAGTACCAACCGTGGAAAGGTCACTACGAGCAGCATCGAGGAGCACGCTACGTTCACCTACCTTCTGGATACCTTTCAAGATACCGAAAGCTGAATAAACAGAGTCCTGTGCATAATCTTCCGTGTAACGTTTCAGTTCCGGAGTCAACATGTCATCGCAAGAGGAAGCCATAAAGGTGGCTGCGAAAAGGATGGCAAGTATTGATATAAAAGATCTATTTTTCATTGTGTGACAATTTTACAAGTTAATAGTAATACCGAAGTTGAAGGAGCGAGACTGTGGCAAGAATCCTGCATCGATACCCTGATAGAGAACACCGTTACCGCAAGATACTTCAGGATCTACACCTCTGTATTCAGTAATTGTAAACAAGTTGTTAGCTTCACCCCAAACTGTCAAACCTTGCAACCAAGAGAGAGAAAGCGGCAATTTGTAAGTGAGACGAACTTTCTTCAGTTTCAAGAAGGAACCATCCTCAATCCAACGATCGGAGAAGCGTTCGTTGTTAACCCACTCAGAGCTGGAAGTCAAGACAGCACGCGGCATATCGGTAACCTGACCTTCATAGGTCCAACGATTAACTACAGCCTTGGTCTGATTCCACAGATTGTTCATCTGCTCCAACTGAGAAGCTTGATAATTAAAGATATCGTTACCCAAAGAATACTTGAACACTACGTCCAAAGTGAAATTCTTCAAGAAGTTGAAACTGGTGAAGATATTACCGTAGAGATCGGGGTTAGGATCACCAATCTTAACCATATCAGCTTCAGAAATCCAACCGTCACCATTCTGGTCTACGAAGTGAACATCACCGGCCTTGAAGTTACGATAGGGGTCTCCCGTATAACCGGTCGGATATCTCAAATAACCGTACTTACCGGCAGTTGAAGCTTCGGCTTCGCTGGCGAAGATGCCCTGAGTCTTATAGCCATAGAATACACCTGCAGCATTACCAACGCTTGTCAAGATGTTATCCTTGCCATAAATAGAAGATGTATAACCCTGGATGGTATTGTAGATAGCACCCTTGCTACCGTCTTCGTTCAAGTTATAAGTGTACATGTACTGGGCAGGCAGCTTGGTAATCTCATTCTTGTAGTGACCCATGCTGAAGCCGAGTTCCCACTTGAAGTTCTTGGTATTAACCAATACACCATTTACATTCACATTTACACCCGTATTCTTCAAAGCACCGTTGTTGCTCCACATAGCAGGAAGACCGGTGAGGTAGTTCAGGTTCTGGAGAGTCAAAAGGTTGGAAGTTTTGCTCCAGAAGAAGTTTACGCCTAAGAACAAGCGGTTGTCGAGCAAGCTCGATTCAAAACCGGCATTGAAACGACGAGTAGTTTCCCACTGAATCTCAGAGTTAGCAATATTGGCCAATACAAGTGAAGTAGCCTTATCCATAAACTTAGTGTTTGCGAAGTAGGTACGACTTGCATAGTAGTCGATATTGTCATTACCAGACTCTTCATATCCGGCAGAAAGTTTCAGATAGTTGATAGGCTTCACATTGAACCAAGACTCGTTAGACATGAGCCATCCAGCACGCAGCGAAGGGAAGGTAGCCCACTTAACACCGAACAACTTGATACC
>CALZOH010000160.1 GCA_945827465.1 uncultured Prevotellaceae bacterium | reverse complement strand
AACTCTACTTTAAAGGTAGGCCGACGATATTGTTCTACACGAAAATAAAGGGAACTCTTGCCGGAAGTAATGGAGAAAACACCGTTCAGACACTCTTCGGGCAACGCGAACTCGGCATCAAGCGTACCCATCCGGTCGGTGCACACCTTCTTTGCACTTACTTCCTTACGATTGGCGTCGAGCAAACGGAGCGTCAGACTGTCGCCGGCATTCACCGTAACCTGATCGCCCTTCCGGACATAACTAATACCGGCCACCTTGACCGTTTGGCCCGGACGATAAATGGAACGGTCCTGATACAACGAGATAATCTTATCGGAAGAAGAAGAAACAAGTTCGCTCTCCTGCGGAAAAGAAGAGAACGAGAGCGACTGGGCATATCGGTCGGTCGCAGTCTGCACAAACAGATGGTGTCTTTTCCGATAAGCCCCCTCTAACAACACTTCCCCCTTTGCATCCGTGCGAAGAGTAGCCACCGTTCGGTTGTTCTGCTCCGACGACCGAACCGTCACCGTAGCTCCTTCAACGGGACGACCGCTCTGAGCATCACTCACCACGACCCTCGTCGTCTGGGCATCAAGCGGCAGCACCATGGCGTGTAAGGAAGAAACAAAGTAGGCACAATAGTCGGAACGCAATCCCTCCCCCTCGCAGACGGCATAATACACACCAGGCTTAGGCGCTGTGAAGGGCATCCGAAGCGAGACGGATTCATAGGGTTCTCCCTTTCGCAAATTAATAGGGACGGTCAAGACAACCTCTTTCAGATAAGACTTGATTTTATCTTCGGGCATCGGTTGGTTGAACAATTTCTCAGCCGTTAAGTCGGTGCGATAAAACTTCATGACGGCTTTGGTAAGATTGCGCGCAGTAATCGTTATCGAGTCATTTTGTCCGGGGAAAGACTGATTGCCGTTGAAATTCAAGGAAAGCTTGGGACGCTCAATCTGCATCATTCTATTCTTCAGCACCACGGCCCTCTTGGAATGTTCGTACCTCTGCCAGCCTTCAGAAGCCCAACGATAAGTATTTCGCTCATCTCCTCTATCGGCATAGAGCGACGAGAGACGAATGTAGATTTCCACCGCCACCCGACTGTCGGCATAACGGCTGATGAGGCTTTCATAATCTTTGCCGAACCGCTCCAGCTGCGCCGAAGTCAGATAAGCAGGACGAACAGCATCGATGGAATCGAGTTGCATCAACAACATGGCATCACGATTGCCCGAAGCACGGTAACAACGAATGGCCTCGGCGTAAATCTGCGCTGCTTCCTGACGAAGGTTCTCTTTAGTTCTGACTCCACGCAGCAGTCCCGAAGCAGCCTGTTTGGCCACCAAATGGAGCAAGTCGTCAGAAAACAAACGACTGTCGCTACCCGACACCACAAAAGGCAAGTAGTCGGTCATACGAGCCTGTGCCAAATCTTCGGGATGAGCCATGGCCGCCCGGTAATGAGCCGCCACCTGTTCGGGAGCATTCTCGTTCAGATGACTGTCTTCCCCCTCATACAATGCACCCAGAGCCACATGATATAACGCCTGCATGGGCTTGCGGGTTTCACCGGCCAACAAACCCTCCATCACCGGAATGACACGCGCACTGTCGAGAGAAATATCGGCCGCCACCTGTTGACGCACCAATAAGGCAGCTATCAACTGACCTCCATCTCCTCGCTGCAGCGCCTTGTCTACAATCTTATCCAAATGTAACAAGGCTGTTTTGGGCAAATCGCGACGTTGGCTTTGTCGCACACTTTTCCACATATCTGCATAAGACTGAGCAGCAACGGAAAGGGACAAAAGGAACATACATATCCCAGCCAAAAAGAAACGAAAAAACAAAGACTTGTTACTTTGCATGGAACGGAATATCATAGATGATAGTTATTAAGTTTATTGTTAAACTGCTGTCCGCTCGAAATCTTGCATTTGATTTCGATAAATCTTCTTATGAACAGCTCCTATTGCGACGCTAAAGACGGGTTTCGCCTTCAACAAAATTCTCCAGGAAAAGATGCTCGCCGTCGAAGACACCGAACGTGCACTTGGTAATCCAATCGCCCAAAATCACAAAACGGGCCGTATCGTCAATTGTCAAGTCAACGTCAACATGACGATGACCAAAGATGAAGTAACTGATCTCCGGATGTGTTTTCAGATATGTTCTGGAAAAAGCAACCAAGCCATCGCGCTCCGGGCCATCAAAAAAGCCTTCTACTTGCTCATGCTTCTTACGACTGTGAGCAGCCCAAGCCAATCCGAAGTCCATTCCCCATCTGGGATGGATGGAAGCAAAGAGTTTCTGACAAATACGATTATGGAAAATACTACGCAGCAACAAATAATAACGGTCGCTGCGGTCTAATCCATCACCATGACCGAGATAAAACAGTTTGCCTTCTATTTCAACAGTACACGATTCGCGATGGAGCACTACCCCACATTCTTTTTCAAGGTAACGGCCACACCACAGGTCGTGGTTGCCGGTAAAGAAGTGCACTTCGATACCTCTGTCGGTCAGTTCACTGATTTTTCCCAAGAAACGGGTATAACCTTTGGGTACGACCATTCGATATTCGTGCCAAAAATCAAACATATCCCCCAACATATATACAGCCGAAGCCTTTTCCTTGATGCCATCCAAGAAATTTACCAACCGACGCTCCATCATGCGACCGTGGGGAATGGCACGAGAGCCCAAGTGGGCATCGGAAATGAAATATACGTTCTTCATTTCGCCTCCGCTTTACATTATAACATTCCCAAGTCAGCCTTCGCCTCCTCGCTCATCATGCTTTGATCCCATTCGGGTTCAAACACCAGATTAACACGAGCCGTGGTAATACCCTCAATACCTTCCATCTTTTGGCGGACATCCTCCATAATGAAATCTGCCATCGGACATCCCGGCGCGGTAAGGGTCATATCTAAATCAAGCGTACCGTCTTCTTCATGATAGTCTATCTTGTAGATTAAGCCCAATTCGTAAATATCTACAGGTATTTCGGGATCATAAACCGTCTTCAGAGCTGCAATGATTTTTTCTTCTACAGCCAACTTATCTTGTTTCTTTTGATTCTCCATTGTATGTTATCAGTAATTATAGTTTTCCTTCATCCATATAACTGTAATAGGAATTGCCGTTCACAATCAAGTGGTCAAGCAATCGAATATCCATCATTTTACAAGCTTCTTTGAGTCGCGACGTGGTTTGGTCATCTTCTCTTCCAGGCTTGAGAGAACCCGAAGGATGATTGTGCGCCAATATCAAAGCCGTTGCATTCTTCAGAATAGCCATCTTCATAATTTTACGGATATCAGCACTCACTGAGGTCAGTCCGCCCTTCCCCACCAACTCCACACTAATCAGGTATAACCCTTGGTTGAGCAACACTACGCAACACTCTTCTTCGGTATGATCCCAAAAACGGGCTCTAAGCAATTCTTGAAACACCGTTTCGGAAGAGTCCATCCTGATTTTTTTCACAGTGTCCTTGGTCATTCTACGACGCCCAAACTCACAAGCTGCCATAATGGTTACGGCCTTTGCCGGTCCGATTCCGTCAAAACTAATCAGTTCGTCATAGGTCATCGTTCCCAATTTGTCGAGACTTCCATCACAAGCATTCAGTACTTCTTGCATCATTTCCACAGCATTCTTGGAAGCCGTTCCGGTGTGAATCAAGATTGCCAGCAACTCGGCATTACTCAGCGAAGCCGCCCCTACTGAAAGCAAACGCTCACGCGGACGACTATCTTCACGCCATTCATTGATTGACAAACGCCTCTTTACCTGAATCTCCTCCATGGATTATTGATAGAAATTTTTCTTGAAAGCTTCAAATTCTTCCTTCCCTCTGACACGGCATCTCCACCAAGCACGCAAAAAGCCAGAACCGTAACCCGTAAGTTGCACCAACGAGGCTGCAACGGCCAACACACCCACGCGCAAACTACGCTCACGAAGAGAGGCGTCTACAAATATAATCAGCGCAAACAGCAATAATGGCAACAATGCCCATTGACAGAAAAACGCCCCAAGCAACAAAACAGCCACACCTACTGTAAACACTGCCGGCAAAAGATGAACCACTTTGAGACTGCCGGGGTGACGGTTCCAAAGATGAATGCGGGCAATGCCGGAATTATGAACTTGCTTGAAAAACTTTCGTAAATCAGTGCGCCGCTTATGCCAAACCCATGCTTCGGGAAAAAGGCTGCTGCGAAAGCCTGATTCAAACAATCGCATACTAAAATCTACATCTTCACCGAAGCGCATATTGGAGAAGCCACCCAATTGCTGAAAGACTTCTCGACGCACACCCATATTAAAACTACGGGGAAAGAAACGATCCAGTTTCTTTTTTCCACCACGAATACCTCCGGTTGTGAAAAAAGACGTCATAGCATAGTTGATAGCCTTCTGAATCGGAGTAAAACTTTCATGAGCACGGTCGGGACCACCAAACGCATCTGTCTGATCAGCGCTCAACGCTTCAGCCACAGCCGACAGATAACCATCGGGCAATACACAATCTGAGTCAAGAATAATTAAATACTCTCCTTGTGCCCGCTCCGCCGCATAATTTCGAGCCTGCGCCGGTCCGCCATTTTCTTTCACGAAATAACGCAATAGAAAGACCTCCGAAAAAGCCTCGACTTCTTGATGACAAGGGATGCTTGAGCCATCTTCGACCACCAACACCTCAAAATCGCGAAAGGATTGCCGCGCCAACGTAGCAAGCAACTCTTTGACTTCTTCCGGACGATTGTAAACCGGAATAATGATTGAAAATTTCATGTATGCAAAGGTAGCAATATTTTTCCTTCCATTGAAGATTCAGACTGAAAGCCTGAACATTTGTTTATCATATCATTTAGTCCAATATGGTCATCTGCGTGATGATGAAAATAGTCTTGCGACTGATTGTAGATTAAGTAAAAAGTGGGAAAGAGTCAGGAATCATCGTCCAACTCTCTCCCACTACTTAGTATTGAGTCTATTGAAACTTTCTAACGTAGACTTGTTAGAAGCGACTATCGCAATAATCTTTATTTTGCACGGTTAACATAAGAACCGTCGCGAGTATCTACTTCAACCAACTCTCCCTCGTTGATAAACAAAGGTACGCGAATTTCAGCACCCGTTTCAAGTTTAGCCGGCTTAGTTGTGTTAGTGGCGGTATCACCCTTCAAACCAGGTTCGGTATAAACAATTTTGAGGACGGTCTTAACAGGCATTTCTGCAAAAAGAATCGTCTCGGTAGAAGCATCAGTAACGATTTCTACAATATCACCTTCCTTCATATAGTCAACACCTTCAATCAGCGCCTTCTGTACAGGAACATCATCCCATGTTTCCTGATTGAGGAAGTGATATGTGTCACCCTCATTGTAAGAGAACTGATAAGGACGACGCTCAACGCGTACATCCTCTAATTTTTCACCAATATTAAAACGACGCTCACGCACCAGGCCAGAAACTACATCCTTCAATTTGGTACGCATAAAAGTATTTCCCTTACCGGGCTTTACATGCAGGAACTCGATGCAGAAATACAATTTGCCATCCAAACGGATACAAGTTCCATTCTTAATGTCTTGCGAATTAATCATATATTTTTATTGTTATTGATTCCGATTAGCGGTGCAAAGTTACACCAATTTCACTGAAAAACAGAATAGATTGAATACTTTTTTGCCACGCTTAGATGATCAATTCACAATTCATCTCCAATCGGTTTTGTTAAACTAATATTATAACTTTATTGCCAATGTCTAACCATTTATTCGGGATAGAATAAATTAAATGGAGTCAAGCTACCTAAAGTAAAGGTTAAAGATACCAATTTTCCAAGATTATTTTTATCAATGATTGAGCATATTTTGCAGCTTCCTCTTCTGAAATAGATTCACGCTCATCATACCCCCAGTCATTTATAAACTCCATATCTACAACAAAGGATGCTTCTTCTTTCTTAAATGCTTTTACCCAAGAATTGAATTCTGTGCAGTCTTCCGATTCAATACTACGGATACTATTTGTTATAAAGTTAACAAGCCATTGTTTTAATTCCGTTTTAATCTTAATCATATCCCAAATATTTGTTATTGTTAAAAATCGTCAAATATATCACCGGATTTCAATGGATTATCCAATCTTTTTTTGATGCTTTTTCTACATTTAGTTAGAAACTTCCCTAATGAATTACTCCTGTATTTTTTATCAAAATATTCTACTCCATTAGAAATCCTTATTTTAGAAATGCCGTAGATATCAATTTTGTTCATATCCTCTTCTTTTAATTCATATACGGAAGAATAATAATCTGCTTGCGTAGATGGTGTTATTGATGTAATTGTTCCAATTGTAACCCCATAACTTGGCATTGTAACCTTTCCTACATGAACATTGTTGACTGGCAAATATACAATATCACCATTCCCTAATTTTAATAACACATTTGTATAATCAGAGATATACAAAAATGAAGAAATTAGTAAAAACCACTCTTTACTAAATGATGATTCAAAGACTTTCATCCCAAAACTATATTTAGTTCCACCAATCACAAAATCTTCTGTATTTGTCATAATTTGATGTGTTCCATCCGCCTCTATTCTATCAACAGAGATTTTTTGAGCTTTTAGATCTATAAAAATCAGACCTAACAATATCGTAAAAAAGATTATCCTATTCATAGTCTTTATGCTGTATTAATGTACAAAGGTACGATATATATATTAAAAAAATAGAATGTTTTGAACAAAAAATTTGACTCCACGTATTTATCTATCGCCGGATCTATCGCCAGAAATATCCTCTTTCAGTCCTATAAGGCTATAGCCTCCTTTCAAAAAAACACAATCAAGAAGTAAGCATTCAAATGGGCATTCCAATTTCAAAAACGCTAAAAAAGATGGACAACTTCTTGTAAAATCAAAAAAACTTCGTAATTTTGCACCCCGTTACAAAGAATAAGTAAAATAATATCAGTATAGAGTCATGAAAAGAACATTTCAACCTCACAACCGCAAAAGAAACAACAAACACGGATTCCGTCAGCGTATGTCTACAGCTAATGGCCGTCGCGTTTTAGCAGCTCGTCGTGCAAAAGGCCGCAAGAAGCTGACAGTTTCTGACGAGAATCACGGTAAGTAATCCGCGTTTTCTCCATATACTCATTAGAGTAATTAAGGAGCACAAGGTCTATCCAGACAGTGCTCCTTAATTTCGTACATATATGATTTCCCTTTGGTGTGTCTATTTCATTGGTTGTTATCTGCTACAAAAATTTACATTACTAAAGAGCGTGCATATCTTTGTACTTGTAAACTGGATTAGAAACAACAAAACAATCCTGTAAAGCATCTTAGGAAAACAATACAGGATCTGTGAAGTAAAATAGTAAACAAATAATCTGTGAAGTGAAATTAGTCATAGTCATGCACACTATGCAAAATCGACTTGAAGTCACTTCAAGGCCAAATTGTATATTGCGCAAAAACGACTTGAAGTCACTTCAAGGCCAAATTGTTCACTGTACAAGACCATTTTTACATCGTTCAAGGCCCTTTTGTACACGTGCAAAAACCCTTGAACTAACTTCAATACCCTTTTGTACAC
>CALZOH010000159.1 GCA_945827465.1 uncultured Prevotellaceae bacterium | reverse complement strand
AAACCATTTTACATGACGTGTAAAATGAAATTGTAGGGGTACAAAACCATTTTACAGGACGTGTAAACAGGGTGGACAGTGGGAATCAGAATATTTTTTTGGAGTCGGATACGGCTTCGTCGGCTGCGAGACGTATGATTCGGGCGGTTTCTGCGGTCATGCCGGCCGGGAGATAGGTGTTTTTACGGAGTTTCTTCCCCGTCAGACACCTGCACCAGGTGCATGCCGCGGCATAACGTCCGGTGGGAATGGCCAGATGATAGCCGTCGCGCGTGAGGGTGTCGCTGAGTGCAGCCCGGGCATATTGGATGGTTACGCCTGCAGGGATGATTTTCCGGATGTGGTGGGTCGTTGTCGCTTGTTTCACGGCCTGACAGATGGCCCGATACATCTGATGCTGGTCGTTGCCATATTGTTTGAAGCCCTTGTGGCTGGAGTCATGCTGATAGGCCCAGGTCATGTGGAAGGCTATCTTGACGTCCTTCCCCGTGGCGCAATGCTTGACGTAATCGAGCAAGTCGCCCAAGTGGCCGTAGGTTTCGACCATTCCCGAGTATTGGCTGGCTTGTTGCAGGGTGATGATGTCCCAGGCCTCATCGCGAATCATTTCTTCCAGGGCTACCCGCTTTCTTTCGGTGCGTTTCCCTCCCACTATTTTTCGGTAGGCATAGTCGGGCGTACCCTTCTGGGCGTTGTTCCAATGGCGGTCGATGGAGCATCCCGGTATGTAGGCGTTGCCTATCACGAGGCTGTCGCCCTGAGCGGCGGCCAGCTGATAGAGGTGTTCTTCGACGGCATCTTGCGAAAAACTGTTGCCGATGGCCAATACCTTGATGAGCTTGGCCTGAAGCGAGGGTGCGCATCCTAAGAGAAGGAGCAGCAGGCTGGCGATGATTTTAAGGTGTGTGTGCGTCATGGCTTATTGAAGTTTTTCAATCCATTCGTCTACCTGCGGGTCGCCCAACTCCTTGGCCTTTTTCAGGTACTTTAATGATTCTTCCTTGTTGTCGTTCTGCCCGTAAGCAATGCCCAATACCTTGTAGGCGTCTGCGCCTTCAGGGTTAAGCTTCAAAGCTTGTTCGGCCTGATAGATGGCTTCGTCGATACTGCCTACGCGCAACTGAATGACGGCCTTCTCGACCACGTAAAGATACTCCTTGGGACGGATGGACAGGGCTTTGTCAATGTCGTCCAATGCCCAGGGGAAGAGTCCTGCAGCCAGATCGGCCTGCTCCTTCATGTAGAAGAAGTTGTCATTGAGGTTACGGGTACCGATGAGCTTCTCGTAGGTGTCGAAGTCCAAGGCCGAGTCGCGGTATCGCCCAAATTTGTACAGGGTCTTGGCGCGGTGCAGAATGTAGGGGCCCGCATCGCTGTGATAGGGTTGTGGGAAGCGGGCGAGGGCACTGTCGAGCAGGGCCAGCACCGTGGTGCTGTCGTTATCCCACATCTCGCGGGCTTTCGAGGCATAGTAGAGCGTCTGGGCCGAGGCAAACGACGTCTGGTTGATGGCCTGATAGGTGTTGAAGGCATTCTCGTATTGCTTGAGGGCATACTGGCAGTCGCCCACCTGCAATTGATAGATGGGCAGGGGAGACGTCTCATAAGCCTTGTTGGCTTCGTCCAGCGCTTTCTCAAGCTTCCAGTCCTTGTAGACTTCGTAGTTGGTATACATATTCAACCTGTAGATGAGTTTACTCAGGTTGTAATGCACGTCGGCCTGGTCTTTCACGGCCTTAAAAGCCTCTTCGTACTCCTTCTCGGCCTCTTCGTATTTCTGCCCGGCTGCACAAAACAGGGCGTGCTCCACGTAGGCCGTCGACAGGTCGGGGAATGCCTCCTTGAAATCGTTGATGGCCGTCAGGTACGACAGCGTATCCTGCGAGTTCTTAGAAAGCAGATACAGGTAACTGGAGGCCTGCAAGGTGTCGGCAGGCAGCTGTTTGGGGATGTAAATATTGTTCAGCGAAGCCAGACCGGCCGAGATGGCTGAGGTAGTGAGGTATTTCTCAACGGCAATGTCGGCTGCAAAGCACTTGGTGAGTTCCTTCTCCGAGCTGCGTTGCATCACGCCCACCACTTCACCCGCTGCATTCAGCACGGGAGTGCCGGTCGAAGCATTGTCGGCCTTCGATGCCAGGGTGTAATACGTGAGGTTGTCATACTTCTTGCTGGCCGTTACGTCAGCCTGAATAGTGGTCAGTCCCTCTTTACCATCGCTGATAAACCGGGTGACTTTGCTTCCCTCGGTGGCAGGCTCGGTGGCCAAGCGGTAGGACTCGCTCTTCTCGCAAGTGGTGGTGAACTTGATCATGTCGTACATATCACTGGCTCCCTGGATACGTTGCACGGCCCACTTCTTTCCCTTGTAGTCAGTAACCTCGGCCTTCGATGCTCCCTCGAAGAAGTAATAAGGCGCCAGGCCGATACCGGTTTCGTTCAAGAAGAAACCATAACCGCTGAAGAGTTGTTTGCCACTCTTATCATAGGTAGTGACGGTGAAGATAGCTTTGTTCCCGTTCTTGTCTTTGGCCGGGATATGGGCCATGAGCAGGGAGGGAAGCAACGCCATGAGGCAGCAGAGGGTTCGGCAGCGCGAAGCGAGGCTGCGACGGTGGGTGGCATGAGGTGAGTGAGGAGGTATAGAAGGATAAATCTGATTCATGATATATGGGATAGGTTGGATTTGAGTAATTCTTTGGCGTTATTGATGGCGGCCTCGGTCAGAACGGCCCCGCTCAACATGTGGGCAATCTCCGTGATGCGCTCGTCAGGGTTCAGACGGCTGATGTGGGTGGCAGTACCCTCGTCGGAATCTTCCTTATACACTTTGAAATGGGTGTCGCCCAGGGCTGCAATCTGGGGCAGATGGGTGATGCTGACCACCTGACATCCGTCGTGACTCATGGCTTTCATCATGAGAGCCATCTGTTCGGCGATGTGACCTGAAACACCCGTGTCGATTTCGTCGAAGATAATGGTAGGCAATGCGGTTTTGGAGGTGAGCAGGGCCTTGAGCGAGAGCATGACACGGGCCATTTCGCCTCCCGACGCAATGTCGGCCAGGTTTTGTTGGGCCTGGTTGCGGTTGGCATTGAAGAAGAAGGCCACCTGATCCAGTCCTTGCGGACCGGCCTGCTGCAAAGGTTCCATCCTGACACTGAAGTGGACGTGGGGCATGCCCAATTGTTGCAGGCGTGAAGTCATCTCCGCTTCAATGCGCCGGGCCGCCTTCTTTCGGGTAGCGGTCAAGGCCTCGCCGGCTTTGAGGGTCTGCGTTTGCAGCAGTTGGCATCGCTTCTGCATCTCTTCTAATTGTTCGTCGCTGCAGTTGAGTTCTTCCAACTGGGCGTGGAGCTTTTGCGAGAGTTGGAGCAGCTCGCTATCGGTGGAGCACCGGTGTTTCTTCTCGAGGGCATAGATGGCATTAAGCCGGTCGTCGACGTACACCTGTCGTTCCGGGTCGAAGTTGATGCCCTCCAACTGTCTGCTCACCTCTTGGGCAATGTCTTCCACCTCGATGGCACAGCTGTCCAGGCGCTGGCAAAGGCTCTGCGCCGACTTGAAGTGGTCGGTGATGTTCTGCAACAATCGCTGGCACTCGTAGAGTTGGCTCGTAATACCGGCTTCATCGGCCGAGAGCAGGTGGTCGGCGGCGTAAAGACCTTGCTTGATACCTTCTGCGTGGCTCAGAATTTCCGACTCCTCTTCCAAGGAGACCTGTTCGCCTTCTTGCAGGTGAAGCTCGTCCAGCTCGTTCACCTGAAACTGCAGAAAGTCCATGTTGCGTTGCTCACGCTCCACCCGTTCCCGAAACTCTTGGAGTTGCCTTTCTGCCGTCCGATAGGCTTGGTAGCATTCGTGGTATTGATGCTTCTTGTCGCTGTTGTCGGCCATGGCATCCACCACCGAGAGCAAGAAGTTCTCTTGATTGAGCAATAGGTTCTGGTGTTGCGAGTGAATATCGATGAGGTGAGCGCTCAGTTCTTTCAGGGTAGAGAGCGATACCGGAGTGTCATTGATGAAGGCGCGACTTTTTCCGTTGTCCGACAGTTCTCGGCGGATGATGCACTCGTGCTCGTCGTAGTCCAAGTCGTTGCTGTCAAAGAAAGGTTTCACGCCCAGCGAGTCGAGGTCGAAGGTGGCTTCCACCACGCAGCGCCGTGCTCCTTGCTTCAGCGACCGGGTATCGGCTCTTTGACCGAGAATCATGCCCAGTGCACCGAGTATGATGCTCTTTCCTGCTCCCGTTTCACCCGTAATGATGGAGAACCCGGGCGTCAGTTCCAGGTCGAGTTGCTCGATCAGGGCATAGTTCTTAATCTGTAGACGTTTCAGCATGATGGGTTATTGTCGTAGTTTCTTCCAGTAGCTCGATTGCGAAGCATTGATCTTGGAGAGGATTTCATAGATCGGTTCTTTCTGAGCCGAGGTTTGCTGTCCTTGATAGATGCTTACGAGTTCGTCGCGCTTGTATTCCGTGAAGATGCGGGGTAGTTTGCTTCTGTATTTGTTAGAGTGCGCCGTGGCCAATAGGTTGAGCGAAGCCGTGATGGCCTCCCTTCCCAAGTCGGTATCGGCCGCCATGCGGTCGAGGCCCTTCCGGTGGTAGTCGTATTGCAGTTGGCGGAAGGGTTTCATGCTCGAGTCCAGATAATCGTTGATGATGGCGTAGCGGTTGCCGTCGTCTTCCATGGCTTTCCATCCCTTCGTATTCAGGTTCTGAGCGTTGTTGACCAGGTCGAGTGCCTTTTGCAACACGTCGGTGCCACCCTCCGGCGCCATGGTGTCGAGGTTGATGCCAATGATGAGGTAGGAATAATAGGCGATCAATGCCGTCAGATTCTTGTCCACTTGGTCGTCTCTGAACTCAAGTTGGTCATATTCCCGGAAGTCGAAGCTGAAGTTGGCGTCGTGCATGCTCAGTGCGGTGGTCGTGTAGGTGGAGTTGTACACCGGTCTGACACTCTGAATGTAGGCGTCACAGGTCATGGTGCCGCTTGACTCGTCGTATTTATTGACGATAATGGAGAAAGTACACTTAATGCGCTCGTTCGCATCGAACTTGTACGGAGTCCACTGTCGGTCGTTGATGAACTGGGTCAAGGTAGTTTTGAGGTTGTCAAACACGTTACGACTGGTTCCTTCCACCTTCTTCGTATTGATTTCCACTGTGGCATTCAGCTCTTGCGCCGCCGACTGGGGTGCAATGGCGCAGAGGCAGAGCAGGGTGATGATTAGAGGCAGATGTCGCATATCTTGTCAATGATGTCTGTTGCCACGGCTTCTTTGCTCTTCAAGGGGAAGGACTGGGCCGATTCAGCCGTGAGCAGGGTCACTTTATTGGTGTCGTGCATAAAGCCGGCCCCTGCATCCTGCAGGGAGTTGAGCACAATGAGGTCGAGGTTTTTCTTCTCAAGCTTGTGCCGTGCATTGGCTTCTTCGTCATGGGTCTCGAGGGCAAATCCCACCAACAGTTGTCCCTCTTGTTTACGGCGTCCCAATTCGGCTGCAATGTCGTGGGTGGGCTGTAATGTGAGTGTTTGGGCGCCTTTCTCCCGTTTGATCTTTTTGCCAGCCACCTCTTCGGGGGTGAAGTCGGCTACGGCAGCACTCAAAATGGTGATGTCAGCATCGGCAAACTGTGCTGTAGCGGCCTCGTACATTTCTTGGGCACTCTCTACTCTGATGCAGCGGATGCTTGTATGACGCGGTTGCAGGGAGGTCGGACCACTTACCAAGGTCACTTCGGCCCCTTCTGAGGCACAAGTCTCGGCAATGGCATAGCCCATCTTGCCGCTCGAATAGTTGCCAATGAATCTGACCGGGTCTATTTTCTCGTAAGTAGGACCGGCTGTGATGAGTACCTTCTTTCCCCGCAGTCGGTTGGCGTGTGGATTCAGGGCGTCGCAGATGTGGAGCAGAATGTTCTCGGGCTCTTCCATGCGTCCTTTTCCCACCAATTGACTGGCCAGTTCGCCGCTGCCGGGTTCAACAATGATGTTTCCGTAAGAGCGGAGGATGTCTATATTGTGTTGCGTAGCCGGATGGGCATACATGTCAAGGTCCATGGCAGGTGCCACCATCACGGGAGCCTTCATCGAAAGGTAGGTCGTGATGAGCATATTGTCGGCAATGCCGTGGGCCATCTTGCCGATGGTGGAGGCCGTGGCCGGAGCAATCACCATTAAGTCAGCCCATAGACCGAGGTCTACGTGGGAGTTCCACGTTCCATCGCGTTGTGAAAAGAACTCGCTGATGACCGGCTTGCGGGTGAGGGTCGATAGGGTGAGGGGAGTGATAAACTCCTTGCCCGACGGGGTAATCACCACCTGGACTTCAGCACCTTCTTTCACCAACAGACGGATGAGCAAGCAGGCTTTATATGCTGCAATGCTTCCGGTGATGCCCAACACAATATGTTTTCCTTGCAGTTTCATGGGTGAAGGCATTATTTTGATTTAAAAATGTTGGCCTCGCTGAGCTTGATGCGGGTCAACACATTCTTGGTGTCGCGTGGAAAGTCTCCTTGCAGAATCCATCCGTAGTATCCGGGGTCGTTGTGCAGGGTCTGCAACACCGATTTACCCTTATACTTGCCGAAGTTGAAGACAATTTCTTTTTGTTCGTTGTAGATCATTCGTCCTGCCAGATCCACGTTGTTGTTCATTTTGGAGAAGTCAGCCAAGAAATCCACGTTGTTTGCCAGCGTGTCAGGGTAACGGTCGAGTTGTGCCTTCAGCACTTCATACGTTGCCGAGGTGTCAGCCATCGACGAATGGGCGTTGACAAGGTCTTTATGGCAGTAGAACTTGTATGCTGCCGATAAAGTACGCTGTTCCATCTTGTGAAAGATGTTCTGAACGTCAATCAACTTGGCTTTCCTGATGTCGAAGTCAATGCCGGCACGCAACATTTCTTCCACCAGCATCGGAATGTCGAAGTGGTTGGAGTTGTATCCGGCGAAGTCGCATCCTTCAAACGTGTTGGCCAAGTCTTGTGCCACCTCTTTGAAGGTCGGACAATCCTTCACATCGTCGTCGGTGATGCCGTGTATCTTGGTGGTAGCCTCCGGAATATGTCGTTCCGGATTGATGCGCATCATCTTCGACTCTTCATTGCCGTTGGGATGAATCTTGATATAACTGATTTCGATGATGCGATCTTGTGTGACATTGATGCCTGTCGTCTCAAGATCGAATACAATCAGAGGTTTTTTAAGGTGAATCTTCATGTGCCTGGCTTAGTTGTTAATGAGGAGAGGCATCAACAGCATGAGCAGATCCGTATTGGCTTGTTGTTCATCCGGAAGTATCAGGCCGGCTCGTGACGCATCCGACAGTTTGAGCGTAAATTCACGACCGTCCAAGTTATTAATCAAATCGAGCAAGTCTGTACCTTTGAAGCCGATCTTGATGTTCATGCCTTCATATTGGCATACCAACTCTTCCTCTGCACTCAATGAGTAGTTGAGGTTCTCGGCTGTAATGTGTACCTTGTTAAAGTCGAAGGTGAACTTCACCAATGATGTTGCCTTGTCTGCCACTACCAGAATGCGGCGCATCGTACTCACGAATGAAGCTCGGTCAATAACTGTCTCTTATACACATCTCCGAGCCCACGAGACGTAGAGGAATCT
>CALZOH010000158.1 GCA_945827465.1 uncultured Prevotellaceae bacterium | reverse complement strand
CGCGGAAGGTTTCAGGCCTCGCCCTCTTCATCCGGCGGCAAAGCGATTTCAGACCGCGAAAGCACGGACTGCCACACATTCTGCACCTCGCCCCGAAGTAGAAGCGAGAATTAATGCGTATTTTTGCACCACAAAATTTCTGCCTCCGTGAAAAGTGATTTCCTGAAAGACTTAAACGAACAGCAACGCCAGGCTGTTGAATACAACGATGGCGCATCCCTGGTGATAGCCGGAGCCGGTTCCGGCAAGACACGGGTGCTGACTTACAAGATTGCCTACCTGCTGCAACAAGGCATGGCGCCGTGGAACATCTTGGCCCTGACCTTTACCAACAAGGCGGCCGACGAGATGAAGGAGCGAATAGCCGCCCTCGTCGGGGAGGACAAGGCCCGGTCGCTCTGGATGGGTACGTTCCACTCCATCTTCAACCGCATCTTGCGCTACGAAGCCCACCTCCTGGGCTTCACCCAGCGTTACACCATCTATAAGCCTGACGACACGAAGAGCTTGGTGAAAAACCTGCTCAAGGAAATGCAACTCGACGACAAGGAATACAAACCGGGCGTCGTATGCGGCCGCATCTCGGAGGCCAAGAACGCCATGGTGCTGCCCGACGACTACGCGGCCAATGCCGAAACCCGGCAACGCGACCGGATGGACCACATGGAGCAGCTTGGACTCATCTACAAGTTCTATGTGGAGCGGATGAAAAGGGCCAACGCCATGGACTTTGACGACCTCCTGCTCAACACCTTCCTCTTGTTTGAACACCATCCCGAAGTGCTCGAAAAATATGCGCAGAGGTTCCATTTCATCCTCGTCGACGAGTATCAGGACACCAATACCGTTCAGCACCGCATCATGCACCAGCTCGCCCGCCGACACGAGCACATCTGCGTCGTGGGCGACGACGCGCAGAGCATCTACAGCTTCAGGGGCGCACAAATCGACAATATCCTGGAGTTCGCCAAGGTATATCGCGGAGCCAAACTCTTTAAACTCGAACAAAACTACCGCTCGACCCAAAACATCGTCAAGGCCGCCAACAGCCTTATCGCCTGCAACAAGCGCCAGATAGAAAAGGAAGTATTCAGCCGGAACGAAGAGGGTGACCCCCTGCAGCTCAACGTAGCCTTCAGCGATGTGGAAGAAGGCGAAATCGTATGCAACCGCATCAGCCGGCTCCATCGGACGCAGGGAACAGCCTACAGCCAAATGGCCATCCTTTACCGCACCAATGCCCAAAGCCGCATCTTCGAGGAAGGCCTGCTGAAACGCTCCATCCCTTACCGCATCTATGCCGGACACTCCTTCTACGACCATGCCGAAATACGCGACGTCCTGTCATACTTTCGTCTCATCGTCAATCATCACGACGAAGAAGCCTTCAAACGCTGCATCAAATGTCCGCGTCGCGGCATCGGCGACACCACCATCGAGAAGGTCATCCTCACCGCCCACCGGGCCGACGCAGGCGTGTGGGACGTGATGGAAAATCCCGACCAATATTCGCTCGACATCAACAAGGGCACGCGTAGCAAGCTCGAAGCCTTCCGCAACATGATGAACACCTTCATCAGCTCGCAAAACTCGCTCGACGCCTACACCCTGGCCTCCGACATCATCCGCCACTCGGGCGTCGGACAAGACTACCTGAATAAGAACGACGCCGAATCAATCGACAAGCAAAACAACCTGTCGGAACTGCTCAACGCCATCAACACCTTTGTAGAAACACAAAAGGAAACCGGCAACGAGCAGCACTGTTACCTGGCCGACTTCCTCAGCGAAGTAGCGCTGTTTTCCGACCAGGACGAGCAGGACGCCGACGACGCCGACCGCGAGGCCGTCACCCTCATGACGGTGCACTCGGCCAAAGGACTGGAGTTCGACAACGTGTTTATCGTTGGCATGGAAGAAAACCTCTTCCCCTCAGCCCAAAGCCTCTACTCGCAACGCGCCATGGAAGAAGAGCGACGCCTCTTCTACGTAGCCATCACCCGTGCCCGCAAACGCTGCTACCTCAGCGCATCGAAAAGTCGCTCCATGTACGGCAAGATGGAGATGTGCGAGCCCAGCCACTTCCTGTACGAAATCGACCGCCACTACCTCCGCCTTGACGAAGGCAAAAAGGCAAGCCCGGCATCGCCCGGGGGACTTCGCCTCCACCACAGCCCGTCGCCCGCAACCCCGGCCGGCACCGCCCGCCTGCGGCCGATGGAACGAAACGCCCTGCCGGTAGAAGACAGGAAGTATCAGGAAGTAAAGTTCAACGGCACCCTGCTGCGACTGAACGACCGCGTAGAGCACGAACGCTTCGGACAAGGAACGGTAGAAATACTCGAAGGCGAGCCCGACAACATCAAAGCAACCATTTATTTTGAGAACAGCGGAACGAAGAGACTGCTGCTGAAATATGCCAAAATTAAAATCATCCACTGATCACCCCAACATCCCATGAGTAAGAAGAAACCTTTGCCCTTATTAGAACAAGTAGAAATAACCGCCTTTGCCGCCGAGGGAAAGGCCGTGGCCCGTGTCAACGACTTGGTGATATTCGTACCCTACGCCGCCCCGGGCGACATCGTCGACCTGCAAGTGACGCGCAAGAAAAACAGCTACTGCGAAGCCCGCATCGTCAAGTTCCACCACTATTCCCAAGACCGCGTCAGCCCCATGTGCCCCCACTTTGAAGTATGCGGCGGCTGCAAATGGCAGCATCTGAAGTACGCCTGCCAAACTGCGAGCAAACAACAGCAGGTGGTCGACACGCTGCGACGCATCGGCAAGGTGGAACTGCCCGAAGCCACACCGATTATCGGAGCCGAGCACACCGAATACTATCGCAACAAGATAGAGTTCTCCTTCAGCAACAAGCGATGGCTCACCGCCGAAGAAGTCAGCCGCGGCGTGAAGTACGACCAGCTCAACGGACTCGGATTTCATATAGCCGGCGCCTTCGACAAGGTGCTCGACATCGAAGACTGCCACCTCATGGACCCCCTGCAGAACCGCGTGCGCAACGGCATACGCCGCTTTGCCCTCGAACAGGGCATCAGCTTCTTCGACCTGCGCAACCAGACCGGCGTATTGCGTCACATGATGTTTCGCACCTCCAACTCGGGCGAAGTATTGCTACTCTTCCAATTCCATTTCACCCAAGCCGACGAAGAAGAGCAATGCCGCCAGGTGCTCGACTACGTTGTGAGTCAATTCCCCGAAATCACCACCCTGGTTTGGGTCAACAACCTCAAGTGTAACGATACCTTCGGCGATCTTGAAATTCATGTGCACAAGGGAACGGGCTTCGTCTACGAACTGATGGAAGACCTCCGGTTCAAGGTCGGTCCGAAAAGCTTCTACCAAACCAACAACGAGCAGGCCTACAACCTATACAAACAAGTGAGAGAGTATTGCCAGTTGAGCGGAAACGAACTCGTCTTCGACCTGTACACCGGAACGGGCACCATTGCCAACTTCGTAGCCCGCAAGGCCCGCAAAGTCATCGGCATTGAATACGTACCCGAAGCCATCGAAGACGCCAAGGTCAATGCCGCGCTCAACCATATCGAAAACGTGGAATTTCTGGCCGGAGACATGAAAGACCTCCTCAACGCCGAATTTATTGACCGCAACGGACGTCCCGACGTCATCATCACCGACCCTCCCCGTGCCGGCATGCACGCTGACGTCATCCGTACCATCCTCTACGCCCATCCCCGCACCATCGTTTACGTCAGTTGCAACCCTGCCACACAGGCACGCGACCTCGAAATGCTCAACGGGGAATATTCGGTCAAGGCCTTCCGACCGGTCGACATGTTCCCCCATACGCAACACATCGAAAACATCGTTCTACTCGAAGCCCGCAATGCCCGTTGACCATCACTTTCAACCTGCCATAGCCCGACAACTCTCACAGCATCTTCAGAATCGCAACTGGAACGGTCTGTGGAATTATCTGCAGGGGCTGAGCAACTCCTCCTTTCGCACCGCTTGCAACATCCTGAGCGAAGAAACACTCTGCGACATCGACGGCCCTCTGTTTTGGGAATGCTTCAGCACGCTGGTACCCCAGCATCCCAAAGCGCTGCTCGTCACCTTCCTCAAGGCCGCCGTCAGCAATTACCAGAACGGTCGGCTTAACCTCCGGAATCCGTTCTTGAAAGAATTTGCCCGACAAGTGGCCGACGAAGAACGCACCATCGACGAAAAGAAATTCCTGCAAGCCTTCCTGCCCATCATCCACAGTGCAGACGACGTGTGGGAACTATTCAACCTGTTCCGCATTGAAAGCATCCACCGCCGGGTAGCCTATCTCATCCCCTGCGACAACATCTACACCTACTACGTACTCTTCCAATGCTTCCGCCGAATGGATCACGCCCCCGCCTTGCTCTCCAACTATTGCAACCAGCTCATCCGCAAAGGGAGCAGCAAAGCCTTCAACTTGGTGAGCATCATGAAGTGCTACTTCGACCTTCCCCTGGTCAAGGGCAACTTCTCACTCCGCCTGGAAAAATACGAACTCTCGCGCCTTGACGCTTCACTTGAAGACTTCCGCACAATTCTTTGCCGCATATAGCTCCAAAGGGCACCAACGTCGAAGTTTCGACACAAAATGGTAAACAGATGTTAATTCCCTGTCTCTAATCTGCCTATTTTTTATACATCCTTCTTTATTGACGGCAGTTTTTAATATATTCGCACTATATTTAAAACGTTCTACTCGAAATGGCAAAATTAAATCGAATTAAAGTCGTGCTTGTAGAAAAGCAAAAGACGGGTAAGTGGTTGGCAGAACAAGTTGGCAAGTCTGCATGTACTGTCAGCAAATGGTGCAGTAATAGCACCCAACCTGAAATAGCCCAGCTCAAGAGGGTTGCTTATTTGCTTGAACAGTTAGATTCCCTCATATATGTTGACTGGCTTGATTCTTCAATGCCGCAGACAACATGTGGTAAAATAGCGGAGAATATAAAGGAAAAAATTAAGAAGGACGATAAGTTTATCCTTGTTGCAACAGAAGGGGCTATAGCTTCGAAATGGTGTATTTGGGAATTAGGCTTTGGCGATGCGCACAAATACGCTTCTGAAAAGATTGCACTATTCCCAATTCGTAATGAAGGATATGATTGGTCAGAAAGTGAATATTTGGAGATTTATCCAGTTATTGGCTACATTGACACTTATCAGTATGTTTCAAATTTTGGCTGTCTCGATACTGGTTATAATGTATCATTATGGACATAAAAAGCGATTAGACTTGAAGAGTAGATCTCAAAATAACAAAATAACTATATTATGAATAAAATTTTTCTATTAATATTCACTTTAGCACTTCTTATATCATGCTCATCTTCAAAAAGTGTCACTACAATTGCAAAAGGTAATGACATCTCAATGTATAAATATGTAGTTTATGGTTCTGAGGATGAAGGGGACGCAGAATTAGCAGACATTTTAATGATGGTTCAAAATGATATTTCAGAGAAACTTCATGTTGTTTCTCCTGAGAAAGCTCGTTCACTAATCTATCAAGGTGAAATGGTATTATCTCCAAAAATTAATATCAAAACAGAAAAGTGGGATGGTGGACACACGTATATCTCTATTAGTTTTTTTGACTACGATACAAACCAAATTGCTGCTGTAGTAAAATCCAGTGGTATAGGACTTTCTATATCACAAGACCAAAGACTTGCATATAAGGCTATCAAAAAAGAATTAGATAAACTATTTAAGTGATTCTACATTGTGAAGCATTATTGAGCCTATCTTCTCATCCCAATCCCTTGCCTCGGCAAATCCCCCACAATCACCTCCAACACTCTGTCCACCTTGGATAGTACCTCCTTGGACAAAGCATAGACGCAGTCAATCGCCAGTCGGTTGAGTATCCTCTTCCTCCTCCTTGCATGGCATAGTATTCGAGCATCGCTCGATACTCTACCCATGCTTCGTTCGTCGGTTGGCTGCAATTTTTCTGTGTGCGAGGATGGTCTCTTTGCCACCGATGGAAGGGCGGTTTGCACCGCTCGCCTCCAGATAGTCGTTTACTGCGTCACACATGGTGAACTGTCTCATGCGTTACACCTACTCAAAACACTTTGAACATCTCCTTGTAGGATATCAATTTATTCTATCTGTAATCTCTTTTAATTTGCTATAATAGCCAGCCAAGACGGATATAATTTCATCCATTTTACTTGCATCAATCGGACCGGTTATTGTCGGCAAGTGTTAATAAACACGGTTTTGTTCGTAAATAATATGATCGCCAAATATATTTACCAATTCTTTCTGATAAGGTTTAAAATGCTCGCGCTTCCATACTGTTATGTTAATATGGAAATCTCCGATAGGATTCTCTTTCGTTTCATCTTCAAACCAACATTCTATTCCTATCCGATTGGTTTGATTATTGAATGATATGCCAAGATCCCAACCTTGCCAAATCCACCAGTCCACATTGGTCTTGGCAGTAATTAATCTTTTCATCTGAGAGATGGTTTCGCACTGATTTGAAAATATTTCCTCTTTGAAAGCATTATATTGTGTCACCAACTCGTCGATTGTATTCCTGTTATGAAAGAAGAAGTCTTTTAGTTCCATGTTGTTATTGATATATTTCTTTTCAATTGTACGAATAAAGTCGAACATGAATGTGAGATAACTCTGATCGCATTCCATCATATAGTTTCCCAGATTGCCTTTAACCACTCGAAACAAATCATCATAATTGACGTATAGGAAGCCATTTTCTTCTATCTTCTGCAATTCTTCAGGATTGATAATTTTCTTCACTGACAAAACTACAAAATACTTATACTGCTTGCTATTGTATACTTTTTCAATATGCGATCTGTATAATTCCAAGGGATTATAAACATCTGCCATGATTTTGTTTTCGATGGCTATCACAAAATCATCTGCTACTATTGTGATATCTATTCTTTTCCTCTCTTCGGTTGTTTCTTCGGTAGTGACTCTGACATTTTGAATGGTATAATTATTATTAATCGCAAGCAATTCGAGAAGTGAGTCAAGAAACAAACCTCTTAATTTATGAGGAGCCAATGGAGAAAAATAGAACTGCAAAACTTTGCTGCATCTTTCCTCAAATCGGTCTCCTCCCATGTGGCATATATCCATAAATGTCGGATGAGTATTTGGTTTGGGAAGATATGCAAAATTCTTAAGCAACTTCTGATATTCTTTGATCATAATGACTCTATTTCCTATTTACAATATTTCCAACGCTATTGCAGCACACGCCTCCGCGTCAGCCAAGGCATGATGGTGATTCTTCAAATTATATCCGCAACGAGCGGCAATGATGTCAAGATTGTGATGTCCTCCCGGCCAACGCTTGCGTGATGCCACGCAGGTGCAATAGAACACGTAGTCGGGATAGTCCATCTGATATACTCGGAAAACAGCTTTCAGACAGCTCTCGTCGAATGCCTTATTGTGCGCCACGAGGGGCAATCCCTCAATGAGAGGCTCTATCTGTTTCCAGACATCGGGAAATACCGGAGCATTCTCTGTGTCAGTTGCACATAGCCCATGCACCTGACTGCACCAGTAATTATAATACTCCGGTTCAGGCTTGATGAGGGAATAGAACTTATCGACTATCTCACCACCACGCACTATCACCACACC
>CALZOH010000157.1 GCA_945827465.1 uncultured Prevotellaceae bacterium | reverse complement strand
TCGTCCATTCCTTTTCATATTGCTCGATGGCCAAGCCCTCGAACAAATCCTGGCGACCTTCAAAGTAACTCTTCAGGGTAGAAGTCAAGAGGGATTTTCCGAAACGACGCGGACGGCTCAAGAAAAAATAAGTATTTGTGCTGTGTACCATCCGATGGATATACTCTGTCTTATCAATGTAGAGCATATCGCCTTCACGCAACTTCTCAAATGTCTGGGTTCCTATCGGACAACCTTTCAACGCTTTTCCTTCCATGATGATTCCTCCTAAGTATTTTTGCTTTACTGCGCGAAAATACTACTTTTCTGCGACTCCATCAAATTTTTTCTCAGACGGTTGCCGATATCGGTGATAGCAAGAGAACCGGAGTGGGAACGCAAACGCCATTCAAGACAGATGCCTTTCGCCTGTTTCTCTCTGCGATTTGCGTCCCCTCTCCCCTACTCATTAAATATGATACGTACCTTCCAACGGACAGATGTTGAAGCAGTCGAGAATGACCTTGCCCTTCAGTTTGTCCCAATTCTCCTTGATGTGGTCGTGCTTCACCATAATGACCACCATGTCCACATCGTTGATAAACTCGTCGAAGTTCGAGTACTGATTCTCCGCAATCTTGTGGTTCTCCAAGAACGGGTCATAGCATTTCAGCGGACGGGCCAAGTGACGCTCCTGTGCCTCCAACATCTGCAGGGTCGGACTCTCGCGGAAATCGTCCACATTCTCCTTATAGGTCAGACCATAAAGGCCCACCTTGCGGTTGTCGGTGATGCCGTTCTCCTGCATGATTTCATAGATGCGGTTCAGCACGAAGGTGGGCTGACTGTCGTTCGTCTTCATGCTCTCGTCTATCACCTTGGCCAGGCTGGGATAATCGCCCACCAGGAACCACGGGTCTACCGAGATACAGTGTCCGCCCACGCCGGGACCGGGCTGCAGGATGTTCACACGCGGGTGCATGTTGCAGATGCGGATGATTTCATACACATCCATGTTGTCGTGACGGCAAATGCGGCTCAACTCATTGGCAAAGGCAATGTTCACGGCACGGAACGTATTCTCCACCACCTTCGTCATTTCGGCCGTACGAATATCGGTCACCACAATCTCGCCTTGGCAGAAGCTGGCGTAATATTCCTTCACCTTCTCGCCGATCTCGCGGTTGTCGGCACCGATGGTACGGTTGTTGTGCAGCAATTCATAGACCATATTACCCGGTATGATGCGTTCAGGCGCATGCACCAGGTTAATGTCCTCACCGATCTTGAAGCCCATTGCCTCAATCTCGGGACGCACGAACTTATCGATCGTTCCCGGACTCACCGTTGATTCTATCACCACCGTGGCACCCTTCGGGCATACGCGCAGCACATCCTTTACGGCTGCCACCACGTAGCAGGCATCTACCTTCTTTGAAAACTTATCGTAGGGAGTAGGCACCGAAACAATATACAGGTCAGTCTTCTGATACTCCGTGGTGAACTTGATGCCAGCCTTTACGGCTGCCTGAAACAGTTCATCCAGGCCTTCTTCCTTAAAGGTCGTATGACCTGCATTGAGCGTAGCCACCAATTCCTTGTTATAGTCCGTTCCGACCACCTCTACACCATGAGAGGCCATCATCAGCGCAGTGGGCAATCCTATGTAGCCCAATCCAATTACATTTACCATAATGATTTGATTGTATGATTGATTATAATTCTATATCGATTGTAAGTACACCATCAAGTCCATGGCTGAAATACTTGATAGTTCGTTATCTTATCACGCTTAAAACCTACTGTTTGCGTCGCTGTTTTATTTGTCATACCAAACAAAACCGCTAACTTTGCACCAAAGTATAAAGTATAACTAATAAACAACACCCATGATACACCTCATTAATCGTCCCTACTATACGAGTCTTATCAAGCCTTTCATCAATAAGAATATTATTAAGGTGCTCACAGGCCAGCGTCGTGTAGGAAAAAGCTGTATCTTGCAACAACTGCAACAGCAAATACTCGACATGACTCCTAATGCTAATAGCATATATATTAATAAAGAATATGATGAATTTTCCTCCATCAGAACCCATGAAGAACTATCAGCCTACATCGCACCACGTCTTTGTAACGATCGGGCAAACTACCTTTTCATTGATGAGGTGCAAGACATACAAGGGTTTGAGCACAGTTTGCGCAGTCTCCAAGCACAAGACGCGTGCGACATCTACATCACAGGAAGTAATGCCACGATGCTTTCCAGCGAGCTTTCCACCTATTTGGCAGGCCGATATGTCGAATTTCATATCCATAGCCTCACCTATCCGGAGTTTCTTACCTTTCATCGGTTAGAGCCATCTACACAGTCGCTCCGACACTACCTGACCTTCGGCGGTCTTCCCTACCTCGCCCATCTGCCACAGCAACAAGAGATTGTTTTTGAATATCTGGGTAATGTTTTTTCCACCATCCTGCTCAAGGACATTGTGAAGCGCGAAGGCATCCGCAATGTAGATTTTCTGGAATCGCTTGTTCTCTATACCGCCGACAACGTGGGCAGCCTCTTTTCTGCCAATAACATCAGCCGTTACCTCAAGTCACAACATGTCAACATCTCCCCCTTGCAGGTCATCAATTATCTCCGCTCACTCCAGCAGGCCTATCTTATCCACAAGGTACGTCGTGTAGATGTAGCCGGCCTGAAGACCTTCGAGATTGGAGAGAAATACTATTTCGAAGACCTCGGCCTACGCAATTGCCACCTGGGTTTTAATCTGCAGAACGACATACACAAACTGATTGAAAATGCTGTTTACCTTCATCTTCTTCACAACCGCTTCGAGGTGTTCACCGGTCAGCAATCAGGAGGAAGAGAGATTGATTTTGTAGCCCGTCGCGGGGACTCCGTTCTCTATGTACAAGCCACCTATCAACTGCTTGAGGAAGCTACTCGCCAGCGTGAGTTTGGCAATCTCCTCGCCATACCCAATAACTATCCCAAATATGTTGTTAGTCTTGATGAATGGACCAGTGGCAGCAACATCAATGGCATTTACCATCTTCATCTGGCAGAGTTCCTCCAAATGAAGTTATAAACTTCTGGAAGGAAATCACCCACTGCAATCTTTGAGGTCGCCATAATTAGTTGACTGCAGAGAAATAAACTCTGTTTTGAATTGAAAGTAAAACACTCAATATCTTCGCTGCTGAACATCTTATGCAATCTTAAAAAGCAGTAAAGGTATATCCTCTAATAATTAACCTTTATTTAAGTACTTACAAATTTTTGCTTAATGCCTGTTACCCAAGTTACAATATCGTTGTAAATAGCAGGATCCATCTTATCTGGAAGATTATCCATAATGCGAGTTCTGTCAAACAATATGCCAGAAGATTTTACGGACAACTCTTCCCATTCATCCTCACAAGCTTCACATACCATATAGATACATATAGGAATAAATGACAATGGGGGTTGAATATACAGTCTACAAAAGTTATTTGGATTCAATTGTCCCAACTTGTCACGCCAAGTAGTACCTGTTTTACACTGCCCAAAAGCTATAAAATGACCTTTTCTACTGTCATTAAATGGTATAAATGCAACCAAATCAATCTTTCCATCCTTTTGATGATGTCTATCTCCATCTGGACTACGAAAGAAATATCCTTTCTCAGAAAAAGAATGAAGCATATTCTCTACTTTAAGTTTAAAGCCACCCTTATCTTCCGAGCCGGTACCAAACACCAAGCCTTTGGACTTGGGACCAAAATAATTTAGCAGGACCTCTTTACATAATCTTTCAAATAGCAACGTGCCGTCAATATTACCAACTATTCTATCAGCATCCATTTTCCAACGAGTTGCCAAAAGCAAGAAAGTATAAATAGTCTTATAATACTCAGAAACGCCTTCTTTTAAAGCTATGTTCTTTTTACCACCCTCAAATGGGTATCTATCACCATTATATTGATTCCTGATATCTATCTGAAGCAATGCATCTGCATAGCCATTATAAACGTCTACTTCTGGCGAATCAACAATGTCTTCTTCTTCAACTAATCCAGAATCTTCGGCAGCTTCTACAATTGAATAAAAACCATCTCCGGATAATAAACACTGTACTTCCAAATAATCCGCTATCTCTGCTTGTGTTGCCTGTTCTGAAGGCAAACTTCCTAATTTATACGGCATCTCACTCTAAGGTTCTTGTACTTTCTGGTTTACCTTGTTTAAATTGGCGAATCTCCTTCATACTTTTGAAAAGATAATCAGCAGAATTTGCCAAATTCATCATGGTTTCAAGCAAATCAATATTGCCATCATAATAAGCTACTTTACTCAATGCCTTTTGTATCTTATTCTGAGCTTCCACAATCGCAGAATGTAAAACATCTAATCCGTCTTTGCTATTCTCATATGCAGTATCAAGTGTAACACCAGATTTTAGTAGCTTAATAGAATCTGGGCTCTCTATTACCTGACATAATTGGCGTATTCCAGGGTTCTGACTTTTTACTACGGGAGGCATACCTTTCTTTTTGCTCCCTAAAATCCAAACTAACACATCCTCCAACTGCGGCAATTTTTCTTTAGGAACAGGATTTGATTCTGCCTTCGTAAGATCTAACCCAAGATAGCGCTGCATACTATCATAATTCATCGCAGTATAAATATGCGAAAAATAAAGTCTATTGCTATACACATCATCAATTTTAAATTCGGTCTGCTCGTGTGCCTGTTGCAGCAACATTAATCCCTGATATAATCTCAATGTTATTTTATTAGAATCGCCAATTTGTGCAGCAATATCTTCAAGAGAAACGTTGTACTCATTATGCACCAAAGCTATATACTGAGCCTTTGCATAAGAATCCCATTTAGCAGGACCATTAACATGCTTAAATCCGATATATCGCCAAGCATCTTTCCGATGTTCTAAAAGAACAATTGGAATTCTCGTACGCAATTGTTCTTTTATATTCTCAGGTATCTCTCCATACTTCTTCATTCCCCCTCCTTTAATAAGTTCTGGGTGCAGTATGGCTTTAATTGCTGCAAGACGTCTGTTGCCCTCAACAACGACATGACGACCATCTTCAACTGCTACATATAAAGCCTCACTTTCAAAAAAGCCATTGGCTAATATCGACATTACAAGCTCATCAACATCCATATTCTTCCATAGAATGTTAAGTATGGCATTCTCATCGTTAAGTCCGATGAACTCAACCAACCTTGGATTCTTTGAATCAAAGTGTAATTGGTCTGCGTAAGCTAATTGTATTCTTATTTCAGTCATATCTATAATGAAATTGGGGAATTTAACATGTTTATTGATTCATTATACTGCAGTCTTTTATCAAAAATCGCAACCTCATCTCCAATTCTGTTTGATGCACATTGTGATAACTGATATAGTACTTTATTTTCCTCTTTGTACAACTCAATAATGAAGTCATGATTATCATAAGATACCATCCACTTATTCTTCAGTTGCCTGACCCTCTCGGCCAGCGCTTGATGGTCAGCATCCTTAAAAGCATTCATGTAGAGATACGAACCTTTTTGGTAATATGGAGGATCTAAATATATAAATATATTATCGGCACGTTTCTCGATACTATTAAGAAAATCTATACCATCCTGATTTGACAAATGTATTCTATGAGCAAATCTGGCTATATCCTGGATTCTCTTAATCAGCTCCGATTTGTTAAAACGAACATCTATCTTATACTTACCGCATTGTGATACTCCACCAATTGGGCCTCCAGAAATCACACCTGAAACATTCGTTCTGTTGAGGAAGAAGGTTGATTTGGCAAGTTCCAACATCTCAACCGTCTTATAATGACGTTGAATTTCTTTGTATTCCTCCCACTGTCGTACACTTACCTCCACATTTTCTATCCATCTACACAGTTCGTCCGAGTTGTTCAATACAGCCAACCAAAAAGCGTATATGGAAGGGTCCAAATCATTGATAAAAATTTCATTGACATATTCATCCATCATCAGACGAAGAGCCAATCCTGCACCACCAGCATACGGTTCAGCATAATTAGTTCCAACCATGTCGTTTTCTTCTAGCAACTTGGTTACAAACTTAAAGATACAGGTTTTACCGCCTGGATACCTAAGTGGAGATCTAAATATGTCATTAACACTTGCCATGAGAAATTTTCAGCATTGCACCCAATGCAATAGATATACACATCGCTTGGTCTGCGGAAGTTGAAGAAATATAGTTATGCGCACCAGTGTGTAACAATTGGGGCAAACTCTCACATTTTACATTCTGACTGGAAAGCAAAGTCAAGATATCTTGAGATAAATTCTTTTTTGCTTGTGGATAATAATTTGTAATGTAGTCCTTAATGTCATTGTATCCTAGATCTCGCGAAGCCATTTCACACAATAGGCGAAAACTCATACGGAATAAACCGTTGACACAAGGAGAAAAAGTTTTTTTATCCTTGATAACAACCTCATACAGCGACAAGATATCACTATATAGATTATTCACATTGCCTGATTTCAAAACCAATTTATCGCCAAAAAGCATTTGTTTCTTTGCTTTTGTAATACGCGTTTTACGTGACGCCTCTCCAGTGTTATCGGCTTGTGCATTCTGTTTTTGAGGAGTCTTGGCAGTTACGGGTGTAAAAATGCGGAACTCATTATTGCAATTAGCTACGATAATGTCTTTTACCCGCTTATCAAGCGCAGCAATAGGTTTTCCGCGATTTTCCCCACGTGTGCTAATTGCTTTAGTCTTGACTTTTTCCAGAAGATTATTCAACAAAACAGAGACTTCTTCATCAGAATGTCTTGTTTTCATGAGTCCATTTTCAAATATGAAACCCATATCAGCAAGCAAAGCATCTGTAAGAATTTCCTTACGAATAAACCCTTGATTCATTTCCGGATTATTCGTAATAAAACCTCCCGTACATTCATCGAACAAAAGGAACGTACTCTTTTTTTCATTTCGATACTTATGAGCAAATATATCACGCTCCAACGCACCCCATGAGTTCCTCAACATCACATGTTTCCGATACACACTTTTTAGAGCAACATCCTCAGAACATACGTTACATGGCAGTTCTGAAGGAACATCGGGAAGGTTACAATTAAAGCCATCAATGGATACAAAACCTAATTTTATCTTTGCAAGAACTACTCGACGATTGCCATCATATACCAGCGGCTTACCTTTTTTATAGACAACAATTGGCAATTCACTAAAGTCATAATATTCACCCATATCACAAGCAAGTTTCTTAAGATCCCACTTATTGTTTGGGTCAGAGATAGCACGTCTAATAACATCATCATCTGATGCAGACGCACTAATTGGGTCTCGCGGATTCTCCGTCCACAAGACCAAATCCTTGACTCTAATATTTTCAATTACCTGTCCCATAGATGATTACATCTTAATATTAAACGTTCTATCAGCTCGCCTCTGAAGATTTATCATCAGTATTAAGCAAAAATTTGCCACGAAGTTACGTCTTTTTGAGCATATGTGCAATATGTAAGCGGTCATTTAGAAATATTGATTACATCAAACAGAAAAGACTCATTATTTCTTTTAAATGATGTCCGACACTATGACTATTTTGGATTACTACAAAGATCGGCTTAGCTCTATTTTGATAGCAGAGGCAAACCTTACAAGGTTCGCTTCTGCACAGGTCTCTATAATTAAATCTTCTCCTCAAATCCACGGAAGTGAACATTCAATTCGTGGAGATGCTCAAGGAGAGTTCCGAGAGGAGTGCCCTTTGTCATCTTGGCAAAGGCATTCACATCTTTCGGGAAGCACTTACCGCCATAGCCGA
>CALZOH010000156.1 GCA_945827465.1 uncultured Prevotellaceae bacterium | reverse complement strand
ACCACTTGTTGGGCTCTACCTTGTTCATGCTCTGCATCAGCACGTCGTATGCGGCGTTGATGTCGGCTGTGGCCTGGTTGACAGAAGCCTTGGTCGGCTGCTTGGTGTCGATAGAATAACGAGCGGTCTTGATGGCATTGAGATAAGTCTCGATGGCTTCTTCGTTGTTGATGCAAGCAATGGCTTCAGGATCTACTATGCACAATGAAGCGTAGTTCTTCTTGGTGTTGTAGAGCTTCACTAACTGAGTGGTATCAACGTAAGCTGCGAGCAATGCGTTCACGCCGGCGCGCATATCGGTGATGGTTGTGGGCGATACGGTGAACTTATTGAGTCCTTCGGCAGCGTCAATCAAAGCCTTCAAGGCATCAGCGGTAGCTTTCACCTCAGGATTGTAGTTGTACTGCAGACGGTCGGGATCTACACCGGTGTAAATTTGGAACTCACTCAGGTTGAAGTAAGGCATTTGGGTGTACTGGTTCACACGGCCTGCCTCCTGATCGGTGGTATGCTTCACTACAAAGCGCAAGTAACGATAGGGAGAATCCATCGTAATGTACTCAGACGTGTACTTGTAAGCATTCGTATTGGGCATGTCGGGCTCGTCTACGGTCTTGATCAAGGTCCATTCGGCGTCATCACTCTCAGCATCGGCGTAGAGGTCAGCGTCGTTGGTAGCCAAAATATCGAAGAGGTTAGGCGTGTCATGGTTGCCGCTTCCTCTTGAGACGAATTCAAAGAAGAAGTTCTGGATATCATTTCTCTTCAAATCAATCTGCAAGTTGTGGTAAACACCTTCGGCCGGACCTGCACCTTCGCTATATGCGGAGTGGAAGAGGGTGCCGGGGTCGCCGTCGCCCAGAGCTGCGTAAGAACCTTCATTCGGTTCCTTGGCGTTACTGCTCAGCTGGCAACCTTCGTCACCGTCGGTGTAGTTGCCGATAAGCGGTTCTTTGGCACCCATCGTGGTCTCGTAAGCTGTCTTGGCCGAGTCAAGCACGGTGGCAAACTCTGCAAACTGAGCGTCACGGTCTACATAGAGAGCGCGTACAGCCTTGGCGGCAGCCTTCAGGGCGGTGGTATCGCTTAACTGAGCGGTCAAATTCTCTACGTCGCCTTCAGCTTTGGTGATGAGAGCGTCCAGTGCGTCGCAAGCCTCCTTCATACCCGGTACGATGTAATACTCAGAGTACTGGTTCGGAGTGATTGCGCTGGCCATGAACTCGCTCAGCGTGAAGAATACCTGACCGGTTGTGCCGTTGGTACGACCTGATTGAGTCTTGGTCATATCGAATCTTACGAAGCGGTAAGGCTGGTCGAACTTGATGACAGGTGAAGTATAGGTTCCGGTCTTGGTGGTCGGGAATCCACTGCTCAAGGTGGTTACCGGAGTCCAGTCTACTGAACTGGTTTGGGGGTCGGTACCGATTGACTCATCGTTGGTAGCATAGATGTCGATGTTGGTGGGGAAGTCGAGTAAATCCGACTGACGCGGAGTGAAGGTGATGATAATGCCTTCCTGGGCATCTCTCAAGTCAATCTGAAGGTTGGCGAAACCGTTGGTGTTGTCTTCCCAGGTTGAATGGAAGTAGGTATTGATGTTACCGTCGATCAATGCAGACAAACTACCTTCTTTCGATGTCGGAGCGTTGGTCATAATCTGGCTTTCTACGCCGTCATTCTTTACATCCGTCAACAAAGCGTCGTAAGTGTTGGCGATGTTGCGTGCGGCCTTGGCGTCTGCCAATACGTCAGATACCACTTTGGCGGCTTTCAACTTCGGTCCCTGTTCTGCGGCGGCAGCAATAAGGGCTTCATCGGTACATGGAAGGAAAGTCCACGTAGATGCTTCTACCGAATTGTCTCCCCAAGGTACTACCGTACCGCTCACGCCTGCGCCATTGCTGTGGCCGGCGGTGTGATAGTTGATGGTATTAGCCACATTGGCAATCTGCATGAGCGATTTCAGAGGAATCGGACGGATGATCTGGGCTGTAGTCTGCTCGGCCGTGAGCGGCACGATGACTGATTGACCTGCAACCGTATTGACATATTCGCCGGTAGCTACGCTCTGAATGCTGAACGTGGTGTCGGTGTCGAGCTTGGTAATCTTGAAGAGCTGTGCAGGAGCTTGCTCGTTCAGTGTCTCCCATCTCAGCGAGCTGTAAGCGTCTACATACCAGGCTTTCTTCACGCCCTGCTGATCTTCGTAGCTGGGGTTTGCGCTGATTACGTAGTAGTAACCGTCGCTCATCAAGTTCTGACCTGCCTTCAATCCTTCGATGGCAGCTCTCAGGTTGTCGCCGCGCTTGGCATACTCGTCTTCCGAAAGCATGTTGTCGAGGGCGGCAAGAGCCGAACCAAAAGCATTTTCATAGGCCAAAGCAGCTTCGGCGGTGTATTGTCCGGGCAGTGTACCGGCTTCAGCCACGATGTTCAGGGCTTGTACGCTGTCGCACAAGAGGCGAAGCAGGGTGGCTTGATCCTGTACCTTTACTGCTTCATACATCTGAAACTCGTCGAGGTTCCAGAACCAGTAGCCGTCATCGGTCTTGCGGTCGGTCGTTGTACCTACGATGCTGAACCTGATACCGGTGTAAGCAGCTCCGAGGTCCACGGGTACGGTCGGAGTGAAGCTCTCTCCAACCGGGTCTTTACCGTTAAGAATGTCACGAAGCTCTACAACCTTTTCCCACGAGGCGTCATCGCCCGGTGTGTTGGTTACGTAGACGTCTACATCTTTCCAGGTATCGTGTCCACCTGTGCCACGCGTGGTGAAAGTGTAGAAGAACTTCTGTACGGGAGAGGTCAGTTCCACCTGCAAATAGTGAGGTTCGCCAATCGAACCGGCGGCGCCCCACTCTGAATGGAACCAGTTTTGTACTCCATCGATTAACGCGCTCAGTCCGATGGCGTCGTTATCGCTTCCGTCTCCATTGTTATGGATGGAATTGGCCGAAAGTTGGCCTACATCCTGAATCAGTGGGAAGTCAGGGTCGTAAGTGTACTTCTCCTGAGCTTGTGCCACACTCCAACTGATGGCGCTGCATAGCAGCAACAACAGTGCAAATGGTCTAAATTTACTCATAAGCATGTAATTTTATAGATTGGTTGTATTGTAATTAGGTATGATATCGTTTCCGTATTCACATCCTTTTGGATGATTCGGCAAATGTAAGAAAAAGTTTTGTTATCAGATGAAGTTTTCGTTAAATTATTAATTCGATGACAAAATATTCTTTGCGGTTTGTTCGGTGGGATTTGTCAAAACGATTGAGCGTGTGCGACTTTCGTTGGAGGGTGTCATGGAATGAAATTTTCTGTCGTCGGGGCTTCGTCGGCCCTGTTAGGGCGAAAAAGCAGGGTCGTCGCCTGCTTATTTACTCGGATTGCAGTAACTTTGCGCTCTCAATCAGTCTTAATAGAAGTAATCATCACACTATGCTTGATATCAAAAACCTTTGCGCATCGGTAGATGGCAAGGAAATATTGCGTGGAATCGACCTCACAATAGGTGATGGCGAGATACATGCACTCATGGGGCCCAACGGTTCGGGCAAGAGTACGTTGTGCAACGTCCTCGTTGGAAATCCGCAGTACACGGTTACGGGCGGAACTGTTGTCTTCAACGGTAAAGACTTGCTGTCGTTGCCGCCGGAAGACCGCGCACACGAAGGTTTGTTCATGTCCTTTCAGTCACCCGTCGAGATTCCGGGTGTGAGCATGGTCAACTTTATGCGGGCCGCCATCAACGCCAAGCGTTCGTACCTGGGTCAGGAGCCTATCACGGCTCAAGCGTTCCTAAAACTCATGAAAGAGAAACGCCAGATTGTGGAGTTGGACGCTTCTCTGACCCGTCGTTCGGTGAATGAAGGCTTCAGCGGAGGTGAACGGAAGAGGAATGAGATCTTTCAAATGGCCATGCTGGAGCCGACGGTGGCGATTCTTGACGAAACCGACTCCGGACTCGACGTTGACGCCCTGCGTGTCGTGGCGGAAGGTTTCAACAAGATTCGTACGACCCAAACCAGTGCCATTGTCATCACTCATTACCAGCGCATGCTCGATTACCTGCGGCCCGACTTCGTTCACGTGTTGATGAACGGCCGTATTGTGCGCTCGGGCGACGCTCAATTGGGTTACCGCATCGAGCGGGAGGGTTTCGATTGGATAAAGGCTGAGCTCCATGAAGAGTTGTAATACCATGGGAAGTGAGCAGCAATACCTCGATTTGTACCGTGATGCCGGTCAGATGCTCGCCGACAACAGTTGTTCTACCCTGAATGCCTGCCGTGAAGAGGCCCGTCGAGCCTTGGCCGGGCAGGGCTTGCCCACCCGTAAGAGCGAACTCTATCGCTACACCGACGTACCGGCTGCCTTTGCACCCGACTACGGACTCAATCTGAGCCGTCTCGAGATGAAGGCCGACCCCTACAAGGCTTATCGGTGCTCGGTTCCCAACATGGGCACCTCGTTATTCTATATGGTGAACGATTGGTTTTACGAGGCTCCTCACGCCCGCCAGTCGTTGCCCGAAGGTCTCTATGTGGGTTCGCTTCGTGCCTATGCCGACGCCCATCCCCACGAGCTCGGACAGTATTATGCCCGTCTGGCCGACGTCGATGCCGACGGCGTGACAGCCCTCAACACCTTGCTTTCGCAGGATGGTCTGCTCATCATCGTGCCCGACGGACTCAAACTCACCGTGCCCCTGCAGGTAGTCAACCTGCTTCACTCCTCGGTGAACCTGATGACCAACCGACGCACGCTTGTATTGGTGGGCGACGGGGCTGATGTGAGTCTCTTGTTTTGCAATCACACGCTCGATCGGGACGTGCAATTCCTCAACACGCACGTCGTCGAGACCTATGTGGGTCGAGGTGCATCGCTGCACTGGTATGATATCGAGGAAACCGAGCCCGCTACCCACACCTTCCAGAATGAATACATCTCGCTCGACGCCGGTTCGCGTCTCGAACACGTTGGGATAACTCTGCGCAACGGAGTTTCGCGCCACACCCGGCGTGTAACGTTCCGTGGCGAGCATAGTTCGGCTTCCTTACTCGGCGGTGTGGTCGCTACCGGCCTGCAACATGTCGACAACCATCTCGTCATCGACCATTCGGTGCCGAATTGTCAGAGCGACATCCTCTATAAATATGTGTTGGACGGAAAATCCGTCGGAGCCTTCGCCGGACGCGTCTTGGTGAGACCGGATGCTCAGAAAACCGAGTCGGTCGAAACCAATTCCAACCTGTGTGTGTCGCCGGACGCCCACATGTACACTCAGCCCATGCTCGAAATCTATGCCGACGACGTCAAATGCAACCATGGCAGCACGGTTGGGCAGATTGACGAGGCCGCTCTCTTCTATATGGCCCAAAGAGGAGTCTCACCCGACGAAGCACGACTCCTCCTCCAGCATGCCTTCGTCAACGAGGTCATCTCGCGCATCGAGCTTCCGGCCCTTCGCGACCGTCTTTCCCTGATGGTCGAACAGCGTTTCAGATATGCTTCATCGGCAGGTTGCGCCGATTGCGGCCTGTGCAAAACTCGTTAAAAACCCACATTCATGCTCAACATCGAACTTTTACGCCAGGACTTCCCCATACTGGCCTCGCAAGTCTACGCACGACCCTTGGTTTACCTCGACAACGCCGCCACCACGCAAAAACCCAAGGCCGTTGTAGAGGCAATCACCCGTCAATACTATTCCGCCAACGCCAATGTGCACCGCGGCGTGCATCATCTGTCGGAAGTTGCCACCGACTTGCTCGAACAATCGCGTGAAAAGGTTCGCGCCTTCATTGGTGCGCGTTCCACCTCCGAAGTAATCTTTACGCGCGGCACCACTGAGAGCCTCAATCTCGTGGCGTCGTCACTCTGTTCAACCTTTCACGAGGGTGACGAAGTCATCGTCACGGCCATGGAGCATCATTCCAACATCGTTCCTTGGCAGTTGCAATGTGAACGGCGCGGCCTGCGCCTCAAAGTGCTGCCGATGACCGACGAAGGAGAGTTGCTGCTTGACCGGCTCGACTCGCTCATCACCGATCGAACCCGACTCATCAGTGTAGCTCACGTCTCCAACGTCTTGGGGACGGTCAATCCTGTTGCGGACATCATCAGCCGGGCTCATTCGGCCGGAGTTCCCGTCGCAGTCGACGCCGCACAGAGCGTGCCGCACTTTCCTGTCGATGTAACCGAGCTCGACTGCGACTTTTTGGCCTTCAGTGGACATAAGATCTACGGTCCGACGGGTATCGGCGTGCTTTATGGAAAAGAAAAATGGCTTGAAAAGATGCCGCCCTACCAAGGTGGCGGCGAGATGATCTCCTCGGTGAGCTTTGAACATACCGAGTACGAGCGTCTGCCTTATAAGTTCGAGGCCGGTACACCCGATTACGTCGGTGCCAACGCCCTCGGAGTAGCCTTGGACTACCTGCAGTCCATCGGAGGCATGGCCGAAATCCACGCCTACGAGGCCGACCTCACCCGCTATGCCATGCAGAAACTCGCCGGTATAGACCGTCTGCACCTCTATGGCACCTCGCCCAACAAGGATGCAGTGGTGTCATTCCTTGTAGACGGCATCCACCACCTCGATATGGGCACGTTGCTCGACCGACTCGGCATCGCCGTACGCACGGGGCACCATTGTGCAGAGCCTGTCATGACCCGTCTCGGCATCAGCGGCACTGTACGCGCTTCCTTCTCCTTCTATAATACGCGCGAAGAGGTCGATCAACTCAATGAAGGCATCCTCCGCGTCATGCAGATGTTCTGATCTTGGCTCTCTAAACACCCTCTGCCATGCTTCAATCATACTATCATCCCGACCTGGTCGAAGCCGGTTGCGACGAAGCCGGCCGGGGTTGTCTGGCGGGCAGCGTCTACGCCGCCGCTGTCATCCTGCCCCACGACTACACCAACCCCCTCATCACTGATAGCAAGCAGCTCACCGACCGACAACGCCATCAGCTGCGTCCCGTCATCGAGCGTGACGCCATCGCATGGGGGCTGGGCATCGTCACCGCAGCCGAGATCGACCGCATCAACATCCTGCGTGCCTCCATTCTGGCCATGCACCGTGCCCTCGACGCCCTCAAAGTGCGTCCCGAGGCCCTCATCATCGACGGGAACCGTTTCCAGCGTTATCAATCCTTGCCTTACCAAACCATCGTCAAGGGTGATGCCAAGTACCTCTCCATTGCCGCCGCCAGCATCCTGGCCAAAACCTATCGCGACGACTACATGGACGCCCTCCATCAGGACTATCCCATGTACGCTTGGGACCGTAACAAAGGCTATCCCACCCGTGCCCACCGCGAAGCCATCCGCACCCATGGCCCGTCCCCCCATCATCGCATGACGTTCAACCTCCTCGGCATCGAAGCCCCCGAGTTGCCCTTCGCCGATTGACTGCCGCCCGGTCGCCAAGAGCGTATCATATCCAACCGTTTCACCATCCATTTACCATCGATTCAATAGTAAATATGTAGGGGCGTATCGCATACGGCCGTCACATTGGTGTGGTTGCATGTTGTTCAACCACCAAATTAATCGTGTAATAATCGAAAATGTGTAGGGGCGTATCGCATACGCCCGACGTGGCGGGGAAAAAGCACATTAAACGAATGTGTCATGTTGGGCGTTATTGTTTCGTTTTCGCTCACGTGAGGGCGTATGCGATACGCCCCTACACCTGTTCGTTTAATATCATGGTTGAATATGGTTTATATTTACACACGTTTGTCTGAATTTTGGGTTTTGTTGGGTTGCGTGTTTGTTTCGTTTTCGCTCATTTGAGGGCGTATGCGATACGCCCCTACACCTGTTCGATG
>CALZOH010000155.1 GCA_945827465.1 uncultured Prevotellaceae bacterium | reverse complement strand
AAAAAATTACATTTGTTGACTGACATGTGTATTTTTCTTAAAGCGGATTTCGTTGGGTCAAAACAATGCCTCGCTTGATCGTCGGGAGAGTCCGGTTAAAGAAATTGATGGGTATAAAAGTGGCGGGTATTTCGAGAGGAAGTATTTTTCCTCTGAATGCCCGCCGTATCATAGGTGTTAGTAGGTACTAATTTGAGTAATCTCAATACTTGATTTTCAGTCCGGCAAAAATGGAGCGTGGAAGGGTTGGCCCGTACATGTATCCCGAATCTCGGTCAGGGCCTTGGTCAAAATCCTTCTGGTAGGCGTTGAAGAGGTTCTGAACACCTGCGTTTACTTCCACCACTAAGTTTTTGTGAATATGAAAATCGTGTGTGACCTTGAAGTTCATTTCCAGAAAGTCGGGTGTCTTCTCTGTGCGGTCCTTTTCGATGTATCCGGCACGGTGCTCCACCAGCATGCTGCCGGTGTAAGTGCCCGAAAGGGCCAAGGTGAGGTGCTCGGTGGGCTGATGCGAGAAGGTGAAGTAGCCGTAAAGCCGGGGCGTGCGCATCATGCGTTTTTCGAGCGGCAGGCTTTCGTCGTCGCTCCACGCTCTGGCTTTTTTGTAGCGTGCTTCTTGCAGTGTAAGGCCGGCCTGCAGTTGTGTGCGGTTGCGGTAGGCCAGTTTGCCTTCCAAGGTGGTGCCAAATACATTGGCTCCCGATTCGTTGTAGCGTTCGTTCATCAAGATTCCGTCGACAATGCCGATTTGGCGAAGTGAAAATACGTCGTCGAGTGTGGTGAAAAATCCTTCTACAAGTAAGTTGGCCTGCCAGTTGCCCATGCGTTTGTAGATGTCTGACGACAGACTGATGCTTTGCGACTTTTCTTCGGTGAGATGGTCGTCGAGTCGAATCATCGACACGGTGCCGCCCACGTTGGCAATGTGCAGGTCTTCGTCGAAAGCCTGTGGCGCACGGAATCCGAAGGAATAGTTGAGGCGGAAGTTGATGTCTTCCGTCGGATTGAAGCGCAGGTTGGCCCGTGGCGAGAAGATAACGTGGTCCATCAGGTTGTGCTTGTCCAGGCGTCCGCCTAAGAGCAGTCCCCAGCGGTTGGTCTTCCATTCGTTCTGGAAGAAGGCTCCGGCAATGCCGATCTTCTGATCTGTCTTGCGGCCGTATCCCCACATGTTGTCGTGCAGATCATCCTGATTGTACTCCAAGCCGCCGGTCAGTTCGGCCGGCATGAAGAGGCAGCGGTCAAAGCGGTAGGTGTATTGACTGCCGACTACCCAGGTGAGGTCCTTGGTGGAACCATAGGCGTTGAGGTCCTGGCCGCCGCCGTAGTAGCTGTCGCGGTGGATGTGTTGCATCGAACTGTAAACGCTGAGTTTGTGATGGTCGTCGGGCGAAAAGTATTCAAAGTTCAGGCCTCCGGTATTGATGGCATGTTCCGTTTGCTCGGCCACGTCGGCTTCGTGGGGCGGAAGGTTCAGGTGGTCACCGCCACGCCGGTACTCCTGCAAGTGGTGATATTCCAAGGTCAGTCGGCTGTGGCGGGTGGTCTTGAGGTAAGAACGCAGTCCCAAAGTCTGGTTTTCCAGTTTTGGCAACTCGGTGTAGCCGTCGTCATCGTCGTCGTAACCGCTCCGCTCATGATTTTGTGCAAAGAGATACAGTCCGGCTTTTTGGTCGTCAGTTACCATCGAAACATTGAGTGTAGTGTGGTTGTCCCACGTGTTGGAGTTGCCAATGTGTGTGAGGAGATGGCCGGCCTGCCCCATATTTCTCACGGGTTCTTTGGTGATGATATTGATGGTGCCGGCAATGGCTGATGAGCCGAAGAGGGCAGAGCCTCCGCCGCGCATCACCTCGACCCGTTCAATCATGTTGGCCGGAATTTGTTCCAGACCGTAAACACCCGATAGGGCACTGAAGATGGGGCGTGAGTCAACGAGTATTTGCGTGTAAGGACCATCCAGCCCATTGATGCGCACTTGTTGGAAACCGCAGTTCTGGCAATTATTCTCAACCCTGACTCCGGGTTGGAAGTTGAGCCCTTGGGCCAGGCAGTTGGAATTGGTGGTTTCAAAGGTTTTGGCGTCAACCACGTTGACCAGGGTAGGGGCTGTACGTCGCTTGGTTTCGTTGCGGTTGGCCGAAACCACCACTCCGTCGAGCGAAATCACATCTTCTTCCAACTCAAAGTTGATTTCAAGGGTTTTTCCCCGTTTAAGTGTTACCGATCGGCTGGCTGTTTGGTAGCCTACGGCATGTGCCTCGGCCACCCAATTGCCTTCGGGCAGGTTTTTCAGGTAATAATGTCCGGTGGCGTCAGTCAAAGTTCCCAAAGTGGTACTTTTAATGGTGACGCTGATATAGGCCAAATGGTTGCCACTCTTCTTGTCGGTGACGTGTCCCACAATGTTGGCATCAGATTCGTGTTCTTGGGTGTTGTTACCCAATGCCGGTAGCCAGCAAAGACAGGCTCCCAGCATGATGTATAGAAATAGTTTCATGTTGTTGGTCGGATTGCTAAAATTTACGTTGTCGTGTAAGTCTCATTTGAGTGCAGGCTCGTGTGGCGGCCTGACATCCGGCAGAATGACAACTGTTTCGGCAAGTCGTCACTTACCGAAATAAACCGAAAGATTGCTTTGGGTGGAAATCGATTACTGCTGAACGATCAGGCAGCTACTGCGGGCGGTGCGCGCAATCCGTGTATTCTGCCCGCAACGATAAGATGGTGCTCCAAATAGGTAGGAGCGTCGAGCAGAATATAACTTGTGTTCTGTGATGAGAGCGAAAATTCGGGCACCACCTTGTCGAGCGCAAAGAAATGCGTCAGACAGAAGATGGTGCCCAAAGATTCCCCTTGGTGGGTATGGCCGGCTGCGCCCGGGTGGGAGTGAGCAATGATGACACCCTCCACCTCGTGGGTGTGGATAAAGAAGGTGTTGCAGCCGATATAGGCAATGAATAGAAGCGGAAGAAAAATCCGCATGAAATTTCTCACTCTTCTATTCTGCATATTTGTCTTTAAAAATAATGGGAAGGTAAAGGTCTCTTAGAAACTGAAATTGACACCGGCTCCAAACACCTTGTTGGTGCGGTCGAAGCTCTCGCTGCCGGGCAGGGGAGTGCCGTTGTAGTGGTCCATTGAGCGGTTGTAGCTCGAATAAGTGGTCCAGAAGTAAGCCACATTGATGTCAACCTTGGGGGCTACATTGATTTTAGCACCGAATCCCAATGAATAACTGTCGCATGAAAAGCTGATGTCGCTCTGGAAAGCGTCAGAACAACCGTAGTTGGTGATTTGACCTCCGGCGCTGACCAGCAGACGGTCGCAAACGGGTACCTCCACACCGAAGAGCCATTCATTGGTGTTGTGTTTGAGGGTTTCCTGCTTGTTGTTGGTCATACCGGCATTCTTGTCAAAATAGTAATGGTATCCGGCCATCACTCTGAGGTGGGAGCAAACATCATACTGAGCGCCCAAAGAGAAAATACCGGGCAAGTCACTGGGAGTGTTGACGCCGTGGTCGAAGTCCTTGATGCCGGTAGTGTTGATTCGGGTGTCGTTTTCAATGTTCAAATGCGTGTTGAACTCCAAACGGGTGCCCACATTGAGTTTTCCCCAACGGAAGTCAGCGCCAAGGATAGGCGTGAGGCCCCATCCCGACTGGGTGCAGTAGAGTTCCTTGTCGGCAGTAGCGCTGGCATACGTTTCAAAACCGGCAGCTTTGGCTGCAGCCTGTCCGGCAGCAGTGCGATATTGTTCGGCCAAGGCCGCATTGCCGGCCAGTTCGGCTTGTTGGGCCGCTAACTCGCATTCGGAAGCCATTCTTTTGGCTTCTTGTGCATTGTAGGAAAAGAAAGGATTCAACTCCACCATGTTTCCATTGATTTGTGCGCTGATGTTGCGCAAATAGCCCGTGTATTTATTCGATACATAGTTCATGCGGGCTCCAGCATAGAACGAAAGCGCTTTTTCTTCATCAAACTTGATGGCCTTCCAAGTCAGTCCGGCTTGCAGACCATAGATATACTGTCTTCCGTACATATAGCTATTCAGAGAATAGGCGTTGCAGTCCAATCCTTGTTGGGCAAGCAGAGCCGGTATCATCGAAACGGCACTTTCAAACGAAGGCAACCCCTGGTTGAAGGTACATTTACCACCACCGCCTGAAATGGCAAAGTTCGCTGACAGCGTAAAATCGCCTATCTGGTAGGCTGCTTGAAGTGATGGGATGAAAGGAGCTGCTGCACTTCCCTTGAATCGGCGTACACCATTGGCGTCAGCCGGGTAATTGGCATTACCGCAGAAGGGGATAAACTGTGCATCGATGGTACGGTTTTGGAAAGCACTCTGAATGTTGAAAGAAAAGTGCAGTCCGTCACCCAGCCAAGCCAATCCAGCAGGATTAGAATAGGCGCCATCCAGTTCAAGAGTGGCATTGCGGGCAAAGTTTCGGTTAAATGCGATGTTCTGGTTGGTATTGGTCAGGATACCTCCTGCTAAAGTCGTTGTGTAGCTACATGCAATCAGCATAACTACAAGCCAAAATCGTCTGATCATTCTTAATGTCTTAAAAATTAAGAGATGCAAAGTTACGATTTTTCATGCAGATAGCCCCAACTTCGCTTTGCCGATTTTCCAAATAGTCCTTTTTGCTGTTCCTTCCGAAAGCGTCTTGTTGCAGTTGCATAGTGGTGATTCTATGTTGTTGATTGAGAGTTTTCCCGCAAATTTTCCTTAATTTTGCACCGTCTTCATTCCAGTGCTGTGAAGTCGGCTCTGTCTTCGGATAGAAATGCGGCAAATGGTTCTTGGCTTGTCTTCCTGAGGGAAGAATATAGAGAAGATTTTTTGGAAAGGCGTTTACTTAGCGCGTGTCTCGTGCGTATCGAAACCTGAGAAATTTCAATCACTTCACGGGCAAGCAACTGTAGATGCCACGCTTTTATTGACGTGGGTACAGGTCATAGTAGTTTTTCGGTCATTTCCGGTCGAAAACTACTTAGCCTGTATATCTCTCATATTATTGGGCGTGGGGGTTCGATGGTTGTATGTTCTGAAGTGGTGGGCAGTCTCAGGGCCTCGATATGCAGAGCATCAACTCGTTCGGCTCCCACGTCTTTCTGTTGGTTCAAACATTTATTATTTTGTAGAGTTCTGTAAGGAAGCCGCAGGACGTTTTGGTAATCGGTAACCGAATGATGTGTACATTACAAAGAGTACCTGCACAAGGCTGCATCTTGAGTCTCAAGAGCAGGTTGAGTGGTTTTTATGTTGCCTGTTTAGGGCATTGTGAGTGTTTGAGACCGTTTCAAGGACGTGTCCGGTTGTTGAATCTTTCAAGTCAGAACTATGTTGTTTAACTCCGTTCATTTCCTCTTATTTTTTCCGGTGGTTTGCGCCTTGTTTTTCTGTTGGCGCAGTGTGGGGAGCCGCAATGTATTTTTATTGTTGGCCAGTTATTACTTCTATATGAATTGGCAGCCCGTTTATGCCTTGTTGCTGCTGACGAGTACGCTCATCACTTATTTTGCAGCATTGCTCATGGCGAAGTCTGAGTTGCAGTCTGTCAGGCGGCGACTTTGGCTCACGTTGAGTATTGTGCTCAATCTCTCCATTTTGTTTTTGTTTAAATATTATCAGTTTGTGGCCGACAATGTGACGGCGCTTTTCTGCCATTGGGGAATAGATCTTGGTATGCCCGAATTCCCCTGGCTGTTGCCTGTAGGCATTTCTTTTTATACATTTCAGGCTTTGGGCTATTCCTTCGATGTTTATCGCGGCCACATTTCGGCTGAGCGCAATCTGATTACTTATGCGCTCTTTATATCTTTCTTTCCGCAGTTGGTGGCAGGCCCTATTGAGCGTTCATCTCATCTTTTACCGCAATTCAAGAAGTGGCATTCTTTCAGTTACGACGATGCCATGACGGGTCTGAAGTGGATGTTGTGGGGTTATTTCCTCAAACTGGCACTGGCCGATCGTTGCGGTATCTATGTGGATGCCATCTATAACAATCTGGAGTATCATAATGGTACGTCTTATCTCATTGCCTCGCTGTTGTTTCCTTTCCAGATTTATGGCGATTTTGCCGGCTACTCCCTCACAGCTATCGGTGCGGCGCGAGTGATGGGTTTCCGTCTGATGGAAAACTTCCGTCGTCCCTATTTTGCCGCTACGGTGAGCGAGTTTTGGCGTCGTTGGCACATATCGCTCTCTTCCTGGTTCAAGGATTATGTCTACATTCCGCTTGGCGGCAACCGCGTGTCGCGTCCGAGGGGTTATTTTAATGTGATGATGACGATGATGATCAGTGGAATATGGCATGGTGCCAATTGGACGTTCATTGTCTGGGGCACTTTACACGGTTTGATGCAGTGCATTGAAAAGATGTTGGGCTTGGGGCGTGCTTCCTTCCAGGGCATGCGTCGCTTGTTGCATGTTTTCATCACTTTCTTTTGGGTGAGCGCTGCCTGGGTATTTTTTCGGGCCGATAGTGTGAGCGACGCCATGACTGTGCTCACCGGCATTTGCCTTCGCCCGGGTTGGCCCAAGCTCAATCTGGCCGACTGGATGGCTGCTGCAGTGGCACTTTTGATATTATTTGGCAAGGAGTGGCGTGATGAACGGGGAAAGACTGCCCAACGAACCCGTTTGACTGAGCATGTGCGCATGGCAATGATGTGCGCCTATTTGCTTTTGTTCGGTGTGTTGAATGGTGACCAATTCATTTATTTCCAATTCTAATATTTGCAAGCCATGAAGAAAGACGTGTTTCGATTTCTTGTCAGTCTCCTCTCGGTGGGGGCTATGCTGTTCGTTCTTGACCGTGTTGGTGCGCGTGTGATGTGGTGGGTTAATCAGCATACTCACGATGTTTCAGGACCGAAAATCCGGATGATGGCCGATTCAGTTGATGCTGAGTTCGTCATGATGGGTACTTCGCGTTGTAACAGTCATTATGTGCCTTCCATACTCGCTGACTCGCTTCCTTTAACTGTCTATAACGGCGGAGTAGACGCTTCGGGCTGCATTTTTGCCCATTATTTCCTCCTGCAGCAACTGTTGCGTCATCATTCACCCCAATTGGTGGGACTTGATGTCTTGCCCAACGATTATATGGTGAATCCTTCCAGCTTCAATACGATGGGTTTCTTCGCGCCTTATATCGGTCGCAGCAAAGAAGCCGATGAAGTGTTTCACGAAGCCGGTACTTATTGGTACTATCAGATTTCGCATCTCTACCGTTACAATTCTAAGGCCGTGTCAAACCTTGCCGGACTGCTCGTCAATCGTCAGGCTCATGTCGACCGAGGCTATCTGCCCGGTCCGCCGCCTCCCATTTTCCCTGCACAACTCGGAAGGGAGGGTTCCGACGTGCTCTGTGTGGATACATTGAAGGTAAAGTATCTTGAAAAGTTCATTTCTCAATGCCAACAGCGGGGTATCCGGGTTTTCTTTGTTGTTTCGCCCAGTTACACGAAGGCTTCTCCCTCGCTGTATGACCCTCTCAAGGATGTGGCGCGCCGTCACGGCATTCCTTTCTTCGACTATCATACCGCAGGACTCTTTCACGACCATCCGGATTATTTCCGTGATCACGGTCACTTGTGGGACCGTGGTGCGCGCCTCTACTCTTCGCGCTTTGCTCACGACCTGAAACTTTGGTGGGAGCAACAAACTGAGGCTGAAGAGTCTCTGAATAGCTCCGGACCGGCTTCTTGAAACGGAGGTTGATCACTTGGATTTAGTTTTTAACGCCTTTGCGTCGTTGAGAACCCATACAACAACTATCGGAAGAGGTCATGCCTTCCGAGAGTTGATGTATGGGCCGCCTTTCACCTT